>JAEUTU010000091.1 GCA_016786925.1 Bacteroidia bacterium | reverse complement strand
ATTGTGAAAACCCTGAGTGTAGTGAATGGTTTCATGATAGACCTCCGTTTCTTTTAAAAATGTGAACAATAAATTAAGAACTTGTGTGGTTTAACGCTATTATATTTAAAGGGTTTCAGAAAAAGCATTAAATTTTCCCATTATTATTTTTGTCTTTTAGCCTTAATTTCCAGTACAAACAGGCTGTGTTATGCATGCATAGTAATGTTTGGCTATTGGAAATGACCATTATTTTGGCAATCTTTGATCAAATATTTATTTCAATGATTTATAAAAAAATCTTATTTGTTGCATCACTTTCTATTTTAGTTGGTTCGTGCGACCTGTTAAAAAAGTCTTCCAATAATAATGATGATCTGGCGGTCATTAATTTGGATACAATACAAGCAGTAGCAAAAACACCAGAGCCTGAATTGTACCAAGCTTCCTCCAGCCGTATGAATGATATTATTCATACAAAGTTGGATGTTAAGTTTGATTGGACCAAGCAATATCTTTATGGAAAAGCAACGATCACACTTAAGCCCTATTTTTATCCGGTTGCTTCTTTGGAATTGGATGCCAGAGGAATGGATATTAAAGAAGTGGCGTTAATTACCATTAAAGAAGAGCAGGAATCAGCATCAACAACTTCAAAAAATAAAAAGGCCGAGCCGGTTATTACTAAAACAACTCTTCATACTCCTCTAAAGTACACTTACGAAAGTGATGTATTGAAGATCAGTTTAGATAAAGAGTATAAAAATACGGAGCAATACACCGTTTTTATTGATTATGTAGCGAAGCCGAATGAATTGAAAAAAGGTGGAAGTGCAGCCATTACAGATGATAAAGGACTTTATTTCATTAATCCTGACGGGAAGGATAAAAACAAACCTCAGCAGATCTGGACACAAGGTGAAACTCAATCCAGCTCGGCATGGTACCCAACCATCGATAGGCCGAATGAACGCATGACTCAGGAAATTTATATAACTGTTGAAAATAAATTTGCGACACTTTCCAATGGAGAACTAGCTTCTTCTTTTGATAATGGCGATGGTACACGTACCGATTATTGGAAGATGGATCTGCCTCACGCTCCTTATCTAACGATGATGGCTATTGGGGAATTTGCTGTAATTAAAGATAGCAAATGGAGAGGGAAAGAAGTAAACTATTATTTAGAGAAAGAATTCGAACCCTATGCAAAAGCGATTTTTGGAAATACTCCGGAAATGTTAGAGTTCTATTCAAATAAATTAGGAGTAGAATATCCATGGAATAAATATGCTCAGGTGATTGTCAGAGATTACGTTTCAGGGGCAATGGAAAATACGAGTGCCACATTGCATGGAGAGTTTTTAAACCGGACAGATAGAGAGATGTTGGATAATGACAATGAAGATGTTATTGCGCATGAATTATTTCATCAATGGTTTGGCGATCTTGTTACCTGTGAATCATGGAGCAATTTACCTTTAAATGAATCTTTTGCAACCTATGGTGAATATTTATGGGAAGAATATAAATATGGAAAAGATGCTGCTGATCTTCACAGTGCAGAATCAAGAGCAGGGTATATGGCGGAGTCTGCCCGTAAACAAGTGCCATTGATCCGTTTTCAATACGATGATAAAGAGGATATGTTTGATGGTCATAGTTATAACAAAGGTGGACAGGTATTACACATGCTCAGAAAATATGTTGGCGATGACGCATTCTTTGCTTCTCTGAAATTGTATCTCGAAACAAATAAATATACATCGGTGGAGATTCATCAACTTCGTTTGGCCTTTGAGCAGGTTACGGGAGAAGATTTGAACTGGTTCTTCAATCAATGGTTTTTATCGAGTGGACATCCCGATCTCATCATTCAAACCAATTATGATGAAACTGCTAAAAAACAAATGGTACAGATAAAACAAGTGCAAGATTTTGCTAAAACGCCTCTATTCCGAATTCCGATGTATGTAGATATTTATGTTGATGGAAGGGTGGATCGTAAAAAAATAATTATTACAAAGGCAGATCAAACATTTGATTTTGATGTAACAACAAAACCGGATCTGGTAAATGTAGATGCGGAAAAGATGCTTTTGTGTACGAAGTATGAAAAGAAGACAAATAAAGAATGGGCATATCAATATAACAATGCTCCATTATTCTTAGATAGATATGAAGCACTTGAGCAACTTTCGAAAGTAAATGATTCTATTGCGAAAGCAACGATTGTAAAATCTTTGGACGATAAATTCTGGTATATCAGAGCTGAGGCAATCGACTACATAAAGAAAATGGATATTTCTACTTATCCTGATCTGAGATCTAAGTTGATGACCATTGCTGCAACAGATACCAAATCACGTGTTAGAACGGAAGCGATCTATTATTTATCTGCAAACTATAAAGGAGAAGACATTGATCAATTATACAAGAATGGTTTGAACGACAAATCGTATTCTGTTTTAGGAGCTTCTCTGTCAGCCATTGCCAAAAGTGATCCGAAGCAAGGGATGAATTATGCGAAGCAATACGAGAGTGAAAAAAACAACGATGTACTGTTCGCTATTTGTGATCTTTATGCTACTTATGGTTCAGATGAGAACAACGCATTCTTTGTGAAAGCCAATGATCAATTTACCGGATTCTCAAAAATTGGATTCGTCACTTTGTATGGCGCATTTTTGAAGAATGTAAAGAAAGAGGAGACTGTTAACTCCGGAGCGGAATTGCTTGCATCAATCGCTAAAGCAGAAGGAACAAGTAAATGGGTAGCGTACTATGCTAAAAAAAGTATTAAAGATCTTTCTGTTATGTATGAAGATAGAGAAGCCAAAGCCAGTCAAAAGTTAAAAGACATTCGTTCTGCTAATCCAAATGCAGGCGGTACTCAAGAGTTGGAGTCGGAAATAGAAAATGCTAAGGCTCAAAGACAAAAATTATTGGATATCTATAACGGAATAAACTAGTTATTGAATTATATAAAACAGGAAGCCCTTTCGTTATTAACGAAAGGGCTTTTCTGCTCTCTAAACAGACCAAAACAATTAAAAACTTGGGCAGACGCCCGGACGGTATTTTGGTTTTGGTTTTTTGCAGGTGAACTGCATTCCTAATGAAACTTCATGTGAACCTGCAGTTGCATTTGTTAATTTTGAGACCGTTACGTCATAGCTATATCCAATTTTGAATATCCCATGTTGTAATCCCAATAAGACAATAAATGAGTCCTGGTTTCTATACCATAATCCACCAACCAAGGATCCCTTTGTAATGTATACACCTAAATTTAATTGTCTGAAATCTTGTTGTTGCTGATATAGAATGTTCGGGGAAATGGTTGTTTCATTGCTTTTGTCTCCAACCGGTATAATTGCACCGGCATGAGCAGTGTATTTTCTTGGCAATTTACTACTGTATACCAAACCTTCGTCAGGTTCATTCAAATGATGGGCTGCAAATCCTATAAAAAAGCGTTTGCTGAAGCCTACAGCACCTGCTGAAATATCTACAAATGATCGCTGACTTCTACCTGGTACTTCCTCTGTGTTTTTAACGAAACCCCTTCGCTCATCGATCATATCACCAAAAGTAAGTTTGCTCCAATCAAGTTTCTTTTGTCCGTAAGTTGCCTGAAATCCAACATTAATAGCAAAGCTACGAGTCGGTCGCCACTGATAGGAGTAGATACCACTTATGTTCGTTGTATTTAATGTTCCTTGTCCTGCTCTATCATTCATCACCAATATTCCAATTCCACTTTTTATTCCATATACAAATCGGTCGGCTGATATACTTGTTGTAACATACGTACCCGAAATACCCGGCCATTGATTCCTGTAGTTCATGGTAATACGCGGACAAATATTCGATCCTGCAAAAGCGGGATTTAAATATAAGGGATTGGCATAGAATTGTGTGAACTCAGGGTCTTGAGCCTGAGCAGGTTTTAATGAAATAAAGCAGATGATAAACAGAATAATTTTGTAGGCCTGTTTCATACGTCCTCCTTTTTTGTTTGTTTATAAGGAAGACGCGAATAGATAAAATGGTTGCCTAATTTTTTAAAGAATCTTTTTTCATCGCCTCTCTATGTTTACGTATAGAGTCAGGATTAACATTGCTGAACATAAAATTATCCCAGCCAATATTTTTATTGGATTGTGTTTTAGCAGCTTTTTTTGTGGTTTCTTTCTCCTGGGTATTTCCCACTACGCCTTTAGAAGAGTCAAGCATATCGCCAAATATAGGCTCATTACCCATTCCGATAACAGGATGTAGTTTTACATCTTCAGCAGCTGCATTATTTTTTGCTGTTTTGTTTTTTTCTGTATTCTTTTCTTTTTTCGTTTTGATATCAGCAATGTTTTTTACTTCTTTATTCTCTTCAACAGGAGTTGTAATTGTAGTGGTCGTTTTTTCAGATGAAGGTAACTCTGTTGCATTATCAGTAACAGGTGCTGACGGTACAACAATGTTCTCTTTAATAGGCTGAACTATTTGTTTTGTAATAGGGGGCTCAGTATTGGTGACAGGGATCTCACTTTTGTTTTCAGGAATCGATGAGGTTTTACTGATCTGTTTATAGGTAATAAAAGCACCTGTAATCACTGCAGCGCCAATAATAAATCGCAGCGAATATTTCCAATTGATAGTGTGTGCTTTAGGACTAGCATTTAACAAATTATCCATGCGCGACCAATCAGCGGTAGCATTCGATGCCTCAAAATCTTTTAAAGCATTTTTTACAGCTTCATCAAGTTTACTGTCAGGAGTATTATTTACCATGCGCAGGCTTTATTAAATGTGTTAAATTCTTCTTTAAATTAAATTTTGCTTTTGAAAGGTTGGATTTAGATGTCCCTTCACTGATATCCAACATTTCGGCAATCTCTTTATGTGTGTACTCTTCAATTACGTATAAATTAAAAACTGTTCTGTAAGCAGGTGTTAATTCCTGTACAGCCTTCAGAATATCTTCTTTTTCAATATGGCTTAGCAGATCATCTTCTTCTACTTCTTCGGCTGCAGTATTTAATGATCTGTCGTTAGCATGTACCGTGCTTACGATCAGATAATTTTGTTTGTTCTTGCGCAGATGATCAATGGCTGTATTTACCATGATTCTTCTTACCCAGCCTTCAAATGAACCTGTATTATTAAAACCTCTTAAATTATTGAATACTTTTAAAAAGCCTTCGTGTAGAATGTCTTTGGCCTCATCGCTATCTTTGGCATAACGCAAACAAACCCCAAGCATTTTGCTGTAAAAATGCTCATACAAAGCTTTTTGGCTAGCACGGTCATTTTTTAAGCACCCTTTAATTACTTCGGATTCGTTCATAAATACAGCGTTCTTTAGCAAAACACTTCTCTTCTACGCTTGGAAGACGCAAAAGGTTTTGCATGGTTGCCTCTGTTTTTTGACTAAAATAAGATTATTTACTGAATAGTATAGTATTCAATAATTATCAAAAATCATTTTTGGGAAAGGATATTTTTGATCTGTGTCAATTCGTTCTTAATTTCTACAAGAATTTGATTCTCGGATATGGCGGTTGGCGCTTGTCCGTTTTTCTGTTTGATCACTCTTTCTCTATGGTGAAGGATCAAATTTTTAAACTCTTCCGCTTGCTCAACACCTGGAATGCTCATCATATTGGCATTGTGTGCACCACCACCTCCAGCGGTTTCTATTTTTATAAGGGTAAGTCCCATTGCCCTTAAAATAGGACCTCCCCAAAAAGAGATATCCTGGATATTTTCCAATGGGATGGTTTTTTCAATGTGCAGAATGATGCCTTTCGAAAAGTATAGGTTCTTTTCTGTTAGCTCACATTTTAGTGTTTTGAAAAATTTTCCGGATAGCCATTGGCCTAGACCGAATACCCAAATTGGTAAAATGAGAATTCCAACAACACTTACGATCAAATAAAAAACGACTATCCAAAAGATATATGTTTTGATCTTAGGGTTAAATACCGCTGTGCGAATGATTGGATTATTATTTTCCATTTTATACTTAGATTAAAATATTTCCATCCATTTCTTTTGGAATAGCCACGTCCATCAGTTTTAATATGGTTGGTGCAATATCAGCCAGTTTGCCTTCTTTCACTGATGTGTAGTCTTTGTCGATTAAAATACAAGGAACAGGGTTGGTTGTGTGAGCTGTGTTTGGCGATCCATCCGGATTGATCATGTAGTCGGAGTTGCCATGATCAGCAATAATGATAAATGAATAGCCACTTTTTATGCCCGATTCAACTACTCGTTTGGCGCATGTATCAACAGTTTCTACGGCTTTAATTACAGCATTATAATCACCGGTGTGCCCAACCATATCGGCATTGGCATAGTTCAAGCAGATAAAGTCGGTTGTTCCCTTTTCAAT
Organism: Bacteroidia bacterium; assembly: GCA_016786925.1. Classification (GTDB taxonomy): domain Bacteria; phylum Bacteroidota; class Bacteroidia; order 2-12-FULL-35-15; family 2-12-FULL-35-15; genus 2-12-FULL-35-15. The sequence goes on along the minus strand of JAEUTU010000091.1, from coordinate 713 downwards.
TTCCGGAATGATCGCATCGGTCAGTTCCACCGCGCTCATTTCCGGTTTCAGGTCATAAGTTGCTACTTTTGGAGAGGCTGCCATGATCCTTCTTTCGCCATTGAATTCTTTCTCTCTTCCACCCGAAAAGAAAAATGTTACATGTGGATATTTTTCGGTTTCAGCAATTCGTATTTGAGTTTTATTTGCCTTTTCCAGAACCTCTCCCAATGTCATTACTAAATTATCTTTATCATATACGATGTGTACATTTTTAAATGTATCATCGTAATTGGTCATTGTAACGTAGTAAAGTGGCAATGTTTTCATTCCATGTTCAGGCATGTCTGTTTGTGAAAGAACATGCGTGATCTCTCTACATCTGTCTGTTCTGAAATTAAAGCAGATCACCACATCTTCATTTTGTATGGTGGTGATAGGTTCTCCTTTTTCGTTGCAGCTTATTATTGGTTTAATAAATTCATCCGTAATGTTGTCTGCATAAGATTCTTCAATAGCCTTAAGTATGTTATTGGTTTTTTTCCCTTCACCTTTTACCAATAGATCATAAGCAAGTTTTACTCTTTCCCATCTCTTATCCCTATCCATTGCATAATACCGGCCTATCACGCTAGCAATTTTTCCTGCCGATTTTTTTAAATGGTTTTCCAAATTGGTCATATAGCCCAATCCGCTTTTCGGATCAGTGTCTCTGCCATCCGTGAATGCATGTA
>JAEUTU010000087.1 GCA_016786925.1 Bacteroidia bacterium | reverse complement strand
CAGCTTTCCTTCCTGCCATAATTTTTCACTCTTAAGTTTTTCAATTTTTTCAAGCGCAATTATATGTGCCGGGATTTTAGGTGCTTCAACAACGATGACCTGTGGTGGCACTTTTCTGAAGTATCTGATAAGTAAAATAATAATCACGATCAAAACAATAAGTATCAATCCACCATACACCACATACATATTATCTTTCAACCAATCAATCCAGGTATAATCAACCTCATAAGGAGCTTTGATATCTTTTATTGCCTGAGTTGTATCAACGGCAACTGTAGAAACTTGCAGCAAAAGTGGTTCAGTAAACAAGGAATTGGTATCATTCAAATTGACATTGAATTTAAAAGGAGGAATTGCCCAATAACCGCTATCAAATGAGGTGATTAGTAGATCCTGATACAGAGTGAATTTAAACGGTGACTTATCTGAAGCAAGTGTATCTACTTTTGATTGTGCGATTACTTCCACTTCTTTACGGATTGTATCCTGCACTTCCGGAAAAACCACTTTTACTTTTTTCGGATCGTTGAATTGTAATTTTAATCGTAAACGGGTTTGCTGACCAATTACAATAGAATTACTATCAATACTTGCAGATACCTTTACATCTTGTGAAGAAATATTGCCTACACATGTGATCAGCAGCAAGAAAACACTGATTATATTATAAAATATGGATCGTCTCTCTAGCATACTTTATCTGCGTTTAAATAAATTAGTTAGAGGAACAATGTACGACTCTGATGTACTGATATTGGCTGCATCTACCCCACTCTTATTGAACAGATCACGAAGTTGGGATTCTTTCTTTCTGGCATTCACAGCAAACTGATTTCTGACTTCCTTATTGGATGTATCAACCCATTTTATTTGCCCATTCTCTGCATCGATGAGTTTTACAAGTCCGACATTAGGCAACTCCTGCTCTCTTTTATCATACACTCTCAATGCAACAATATCATGTTTTCTATTCGCGATCTTTAATGAGTCGGAAAAATCAGGACTCATAAAATCGGAGATCACAAAAGCAATACTCCTTTTTTTGATCACACTTGTCAAATATTTTAATGCAACTTTCAGATCCGTAGCCTTATGCTCCGGTTTAAATTCTATAAGATCACGGATGATCCTTAAAACATGGCTTTTACCTTTTTTGGGAGGAATAAATTTTTCAATTTTATCAGTAAAAAATATCACTCCGATCTTATCATTATTTTGAATAGAAGAAAACGACAATACGGCACAAAGTTCAGTGATCAATTCCTGCTTAAGTTGTTTTTGTGTTCCAAATTCACCGGATGCACTCACATCAACCAAGAGCATGACTGTCATTTCACGCTCTTCTTCAAACACCTTCACATAAGGATGATTAAAACGGGCCGTAACATTCCAGTCGATAGCACGAATATCATCACCGGGCTGATATTCTCTTACTTCACTAAAGGTCATACCCCTTCCTTTAAAAGCGCTGTGATACTCCCCCGAAAATATTTGATTGGAGAGTCCGCGAGTTTTTATTTCGATCTTTCTAACTTTCTTTAAAAGTTCAGCCGTTTCCATACGATCAATTAAGGTACCTCAACTGCATTTAAGATCTCATTTACAATCATTTCAGAAGTTATATTTTCGGCTTCCGCTTCATAGGTTAAGCCAATACGATGACGAAGTACATCTAAGCAAACAGCACGAACATCTTCAGGGATCACATATCCTCTTCGTTTAATGAATGCATAAGCTTTAGCGGCCATTGCCAGATTAATACTTGCACGAGGCGAACCACCAAAACTGATCAAGCCTTTAAATTTATCCAGCTTATATTCTTGAGGATAACGGGTTGCAAAAACAATATCGACAATATATTTTTCGATCTTTTCATCCATATACACATCCTTAACTACTTTACGGGCGTTCAAGATATCTTCCGGCTTTAAAACAGTATTTACGGTAGGATATTCACTTGCTAAATTCTGACGAATGATCTTGCGTTCATCTTCTTTGGTAGGATAACCAATCACCAATTTCAGCATAAAACGATCCACCTGAGCTTCAGGTAAAGGATAGGTACCTTCCTGCTCTACAGGGTTTTGAGTTGCTAATACTAAAAATGGATTGGGTAATTTAAATGTTTGTTCGCCAATTGTCACTTGTTTCTCCTGCATAGCTTCCAACAATGCGCTTTGCACCTTTGCCGGAGCACGGTTGATCTCATCGGCTAAAATAAAATTCGCAAAAATTGGACCTTGCTTTATGCTGAACTCTTCTTTCTTTTGATTGTAGATCATTGTTCCAATTAAATCGGCTGGAAGAAGATCGGGAGTAAACTGAATACGACTAAAATCAGCATGAATAGTATTGGCCAAAGATTTAATGGCTAATGTTTTAGCCAAACCCGGAACCCCTTCCAAAAGAATATGTCCATTGGAAAGCAATCCGATCAATAAGCGTTCAACCATGTATTTTTGCCCAACAATGACTTTGTCCATTTCCATTGTTAAAAGGTCAACAAAAGCACTTTCACGCTGTATGCGAGCGTTCAATTCCTGAATATCGGTCATTTTAGAGTAATTTTTAAAGGTGATTTTATAGCATTTTTACGCCACAAAAATAGAATAATCTAATGTTAACAGTAGTTACAGGTTGTTAAAAGTTGTTAAAGCACCACAGGCTCAAATTGTGTTTTTTTTCTCAAAATCTTACTAAACAATGAAAGATTTGTTTTGTTTTTAACCTTACAGTATCTCAAATTTTAATACTTTAGCAACCCACACATGAATACGCTCGAAAAGAAAGACATAAAATCGAAAAACAGCCTTTTTTACTCTGTTCAAGTACCTGTAAGGTTTAGTGAAGTAGATGCATTAGGGATCGTTTGGCATGGACATTATCTTAAATTCTTTGAAGATGGCCGGGAAGCCTTTGGTCAGCAATATGGACTGAGCTACCTCGATGTGTACAAATACAAATTTGCAACCCCCTTGGTCAATATCAATGTTGATTACAAAAAGACGGTGAAGTATGGAGATAGTGTTCGTATTGAAACAACGTTCATCAACTCCCCTGCTGCAAAGATCATTTTTAACTACAAAATATTTCGCACCTCTTATAATGAATTAGTGGCTACAGGCGAATCAACGCAAGTATTCATTAACATGGATCATGAACTTTTAATAACAATACCTCCATTTTTTGAAGAATGGAAACGAAAACACGGACTGGCTTAACATATGAAGGTATTCGTTGCTGCAGATAATATAATTTCACCGCTTGGTTTTAACAGCTCAGATAATTTTTCTAATCTGAAAGAGATGAAAAGTGGCATACGGTACTTTGAGAAATCGTTTTTCTCCCATGAGCCTGTTCATGCCGCCTATATTGATCCAGCAACAACAGATGAGAAATTTTCTAAAATAGGAGATCCCCAATCGTTCACAAAATTGGAGAAAATAGCCATTCTCTCTATTCATGATGCAATTAAACAAAATCCAAAAATTGATATAAAAAGTAATAAAACACTTATTATCTTTTCCAGTACCAAAGGAAATGTGGAATTATTAGATCCTTCAAATAAAAGTCAATTTAACAGAAATAAACTTTTTTTATGGGATACTGCAAACACAATTGCTAGCTTTTTTGGAAATCCGAATAAACCTCTTACGGTCTCCAATGCATGTATATCCGGAGTGGTTGCTTTAATTCTTGGCAAACGACTATTGAATCAGGGACTTTATGAAAACATTATTGTTGTGGGTGCAGATGTATTGAGTCACTTTGTTGTTTCGGGATTTCAATCCTTCAAAGCTGTGAGTAATGAGATCGCTAAACCTTATGATGCAAACAGAACCGGTATCTCATTAGGTGAAGCAGCCGGAACGATCATATTAACATCAGTCCCTTCGCTTGCTAGTCAACCCGCAATTGAAGTGAAGGGAGGCGCGAGCTCAAACGATGCAAATCATATTTCAGGCCCTTCCCGTACAGGAGATGGTTTATTACTAGCAATTGAAAACGCATTGAATGAGTCTTCATTAAAACCGGAAGAGATCGACTTTATATCCGGTCATGGAACAGCAACATTATTCAATGATGAGATGGAATCGTTGGCTATTACAGATGCTCACTTAGAGCGTGTTCCAATGAATAGTTTAAAAAGTTATTTCGGACATACTTTAGGTGCGGCTGGCATCATTGAATCGGTTGTTACACTTGAATCGATGAGAAACAACACCCTTATTGGAACCTATAATTATTCAAGTCCGGGAACCTCTAAACCAATAAATATTATCGACAAAACCCAAGCTGCAACATTGACAAATTGCTTAAAGACTGCAGCAGGCTTTGGAGGTTGTAATGCAGCAATTGCTTTTAGTAAAATATGACAGATACATTATACATATCTGCAGCTTGCTGCATTAAGAATGGAAGAGTTTTCATCAATGGAAAATTGGAACATGAGGATCAAACACATGTATCGTCCATTGACTTCTTAAAATCGCTCTATAAACACTACAATATCAACTATCCTAAATTTTACAAGATGGATAGTCTATGCAAATTAGCTTTTATAACATCCGAATTAGTGTTGAAGAACAGCAGTGTAACGCAAGATGTGGATGGTAAAGACATTGCGATCATCATTGCAAACAGCTCGTCATCATTAGAGATTGACACCGAACATCAGCAAACTATTAATGACCATGAAAACTATTTTCCGAGTCCAGCCAACTTTGTGTATACCTTACCGAACATACTCATTGGTGAAATAGCCATAAGAAATCAGATAAAAGGTGAGAATACTTTCTTTATTTTTGATAAATTTGACTCGCATTTCATGGCAACCTACATCGAATCGCTTATTAAAAGTCAAAAAGCAAAAGCATGTATTGTTGGATGGGTGGATTATTTCGAAAACAATTACGAAGCCTATTTGTATATTGTAGAGACAAATCCCCAGGGAATGCAATTAAAACATGATCAAGAAACAATTAACAAATTAACTATAAATAACTAAACGCATGGATGCATTAATCGACAAGTTAAAAGGAGAAATTATTGAGCAATTGAATTTAGAAGATGTAAAAAAAGAGGATATCGACAACGATGCACCACTTTTTGGTGACGGGTTAGGACTAGATTCGATCGATGCATTAGAATTGATCGTTCTTTTGGAGAAAAACTACGGTATCAAAGTAGCGAATCCACAAGATGGAAAGAAGATCTTTCAATCGATTCGTACCATGGCTGAATTCATTGAGGCCAACAAAAAATAATTCCCCTATCGTCTCTTCTTAATGAGCAATAAGGTTTACATCACCGGATTAGGTGTTATTTCCGCTATAGGAAATAATATTGAAGAAACCCTTGATTTTTTAAACAAACAAAAATCAGGAGTTACTTCATTGGATAATATCGTATCCCGTTATCAACACCAACTTCCTGTAGGTGAAGTAAAAGCGACAAATGCTGAATTAAAAAAAATGGCAGGTGTTGAACACTTGCCAAATAATACCCGAACAACATATTTGGGCATTATTGCAGCAAAGGAAGCTGTTAAAAATGCGGCTATAAAAGATATTAAAGAGTTTCGTACAGGACTCATCTCCGCCACGAGTGTAGGCGGAATGGGAATCACTGAAGATCTATGGCTGGATTATCTGGACACAGAAAAATCCGGTGAGTGGTTACACTATATTGAAACACATGAGTGTGGTGATAGCACCGAAAGTATTGCTGATAGCATTGGAGTAAAAGATTATCTATCCACCATCAGCACCGCCTGTTCTTCTTCTGCCAACTCCATAATGTATGGAGCCAGATTGATCAAACATGGAATCCTGGATCGTGTCATTGTTGGTGGAACCGACTCCTTATCACGTTTTACCATTAATGGCTTTATGACATTAATGATCCTTGATAATGAAAATTGCAAGCCCTTTGATGCAGAACGAAAAGGTTTAAACCTCGGTGAAGGAGCCGGATTCATTGTTCTTGAATCGGAAAGAGCTGCTAAAGGCAAAGAGATATTGGCTGAACTAAGCGGATATGGCAACTCCAATGATGCTTATCATCAAACAGCATCATCACCGGACGGTGCAGGAGCTTATTTAGCAATGGAAAAAGCATTTAAAGTAAGCGGTTTAAAACCGGAAAATATTGACTACATCAATGCGCATGGAACAGGAACTGCTATCAACGATCTTTCTGAAGGAACGGCCATTACAAGAATGTTTGGCCAAAAAGTTCCATTGATCAGTTCAACAAAAGCATTTACAGGACATACACTTGGTGCCTGTGGAGGAATAGAAGCTGTATTTTCTGTATTAGCAATAAAATATAACACAGTATTCCCTAATTTGAATTATAAGAACCCAATGCCTGAAGTAGAATTTAAACCTACTACGGAATTACTTCATACTCCTATCAATCATGTATTATCTAATTCATTTGGTTTTGGTGGTAATACTTCAGCATTAATTTTTTCAAGACATCAGGCATAAATGGAAGCATATATCAACGGGGTAAGTGTCATTTCTCCTCAAAACACATTTAATACTTCTGATTTCCTATCAGAACCTGTTGTGCATACAAGCAACTATTTACAATGCATTGAACCATCTTATAAAGAATTTTTAAATCCAACGCTTGCACGTAGAATGGCTCGTTTGATAAAGATGGGAATAGCAGCATCGAACATTTGCATGAAAGATGCCGGTGTAGAAATGCCGGATGCTATCATTACAGGAAGTGCATTAGGATGTTTGGAGGATACTGAGAAATTTTTGCTGGCTATCATTGAAAATCAAGAACAGTTCTTAACTCCAACTTCATTTATACAGTCGACACATAATACAGTGAGTGCACAAATTGCGCTGCAACTCAAATGCATGAACTATAACTTCACGTATGTACATAAAGGATTTTCTTTTGAAAGTGCATTGCAAGATAGTTTAATGACCATTGCTGAAGGAGAAGCAAAGAATGTTCTCACTGGTGCTCATGATGAAATGACACCCAAATATTATCGCGTATGCGACAGAATTGGCTATTGGAAAAAAGAAGACATTTCCACTTTTGATCTGATCAATTCTAAAACTTCCGGCAGTGTGGCAGGCGAAGGTGCAGCATTCTTTATGCTTGGAAAAGAACAAAACGATCATTCCTATGCTAAATTAAGAGGCTTAAAAACCATATATAAACCTGAGAATAACGAGGCAATAGAACATAGTATCCAAGAATTACTGACCGAAAAAGGCATGACTATCAAGGATATCGACCTTGTTATCTATGGAATCAATGGAGATTCCCGCTATGATCATGTTTACAATGATCTAAAAAACGGCCTATTCAAAGATGCTACTGCTTGTTATTTCAAACACTTGTGTGGTGAATACCAAACTGCATCCAGCTTTGCAATGTGGATGGCTGCGATGATACTAAAAACACAGACTGTACCCAATGCAGTTGTTATTGGCGAAAACAAACACAAACCGGTAAAAAATATATTGATCTACAATACATTCCTTAATATTGATCATAGTGTATTTGTGCTTTCACAATGCTAACATTTCGTTCGTCATTACTACTTTTCATTCTTACACTAATCGGGTGTTTTTTTCTGATCTATTTTTATGACATTAGTTACTGGTGGCTTTCAATCCCTGTATTGTGCTTCAAATTGCTTATCATTTGGGGATCAGCAAATATTCAATCTAATTTTTACTTAAAGACACTAAACGGAGCCGATACTCAAAAAAAAGAAATAGCTATCACTTTTGATGATGGTCCAAATGCTTTATTTACTCCTAAAATATTGAATGCATTAGCAAGTGAAGAAGCGCAAGCTACTTTTTTTGTGATCGGAAAAAACATCAATGGAAATGAAACACTTTTGCAAAAAATAAATGAAGCAGGACATACAATTGGCGGACATTCCTTCAGTCATGGGTTTATGATCGACTTTAAAAGCAAAAATGGTTTTATAGAAGAAATAGTTCAAACCAATGATCTCATCCATAGAACAATTGGAAAAAGACCACGCTTATTCCGTCCACCCTATGGAGTAACAACCCCTAATATAGCATCAGCTGTTAAAGCATTAAATCAGGAGGTTATTGGCTGGAATGTAAGGTCGTTGGACACAACAAACGATAGTGCAGAAAAGATCATGGAACGTATTAAAAAAAGCCTTCAGCCGGGTTCTATCCTACTGTTTCATGATACATCCGATAAAACAGTGGATGTATTAAAACAAACCCTTAATTTTGCAAAAGAAAATGGCTTCAAAGTTGTAAGTATTGAGCAGCTATTAAATATCAAAGCGTATGAATAAGTTTTTATTTGTTATTATATTTTTCCTTCTGTCTATTAGCATTTCCGCTCAAGTCCCTGCCGGATATAAACCGGTAAAAGATACGGCCGCTTTCAAGCAACAAATGCAAGCGCAATCCAAATTGGTGAATACCATTGAAAGTGATTTTACACAAGAAAAATATTTAAGTGTTATGTCCGAAAAGATCATCACCAAAGGACATTTCCTTTTCAAAAAAGTGAACATGTTGCGTTGGGAATACACAGACCCATTGAAATATTTGATCGCTATCAATAAAGACAAGATGTTTATTAAAGACAATGGGAAAGTGAGTAAGTATGATATTAACTCAAATAAAATGTTCAAATCCATCAATGAAATGATGGTAAATACAGTTCAAGGAAACCTACTGAATAACAAAGATTACAAAGCAAAATATTATGAAAATGAGAAATTCTATTTGCTGGAATTATCTCCGCTTCAAAAAGGAGCAAAAGACTTTTTAAAAGTGATCCAACTTTACATCGATAAAAAGGATTATGCTGTAGTGAAAGTTAAAATGATCGAGCCAAGTGACGATTATACAATGATCGACTTTAGCAACCGTAAAACGAACCAACCAATAGGTGATGAAAAATTTATTGTTAAGTAGTTTTATTGTTCTCTTTCTCTACGGATGCTCATTGGGGCATTATGGGAAACTTAAAAGTACTTTAAAGCCTGAATCCGTTGCTCTGCATTCTCTCTTTGGGGAGAATTTCAACTCATTCTTATTCAAAACAAATATTCGCGTTTATGGCAAAGACTTTAGCGGCTTGTTGGTAACAAAACAAATGCAACCAAATGACTATCGGGTTATTTTCACAACTGAATTAGGGATGAAATTATTCGATTTCGAATTTAAAGACACTTCATTTACATTGCATTATTGTGTTCCCCAATTTAACAGACCTGCACTCTTAAAAACTATCCAAAAGGATATAGAGATCCTTCTCATGAACGAAACAAAGAATAAAACAGCGGAGGTATTCATCAATCCAAAAGACAGCGCTTTTGTTTACAAATTCAAAGACAGCAAACTTGACAATTATTACTTTCTAGATAAATTATCAAGACAAATTTACCGGATTGAACACGCAAAAAAGAACACTAAAAAAATCACCTTTGATCTGAACAATTATTCAGATCAATTTCCAAGCAATATCATGATCAAACATCATGATATCAAATTAAAGATCGAATTAAATCTTTTAAAGAAATAAGCATGCAATCTGCCTCTCCAACATATAGCTTACCGGTTCTACTTTATCATCGTATTGTCAACAAACAGTCGATAATAGGAAAACATAAAGTATATGTATGGGAAAAGGATTTTGAAAAACAAATGCAATACTTGAAGGATAATGGATACCAGACCATTACTTTTTATGACCTTCAAAAAGAGCCCAAAATGGATCTTTACAAAAAGGTCATGATCACCTTTGATGATGGTTATCTGGACAACTATGAATTACTATTTCCTATTCTAAAGAAACATGGATTCAAGGCAATCATTTACCTTGTAACCCGCATCGATCATAATGCATGGGGCGTGAAAGAAGGGGAACCGAGGATCAATATGATGTCGGCTGCACAAGTAAAAGAAATGAGTGATTATGGTGTTGAAATGGGGGGACATACACAACATCATGTTGATCTGTTACGTCACAATGCAACAGAACAACTTTCTGAGATCAAAGGCTCCAAAGAGGATGTAGAAAAACTTACAGGCAAACCAGCTATTAGTTTTGCATACCCTTTTGGCGGGATCAATGAAGACATTAAACAGATTACAAAAGAAGCAGGTTTTACCTATGCAGTTTCAACAAACACAGGACCTAAAGAATTTGGAAAAGATTGGTTCCAAATAAGACGCATTGAGGTAACACCTAAAACAAATATGCTCAGCTTTAAAAACAAGGTAAGCGGACGTTACTTCACCCTTCTTTCCTAAAATCGCTTTTTACGGGCAAACAAACTAAATAATCTTTTATCTTCGCATAACGAAAAAAGCAGAATAGATGAAAGTATCCGGTTTTTCCTTCATTAAGAACGCCATAAAATTTGATTACCCAATTATTGAGGCCATTACCTCTATTCTTCCAGTTTGCGATGAATTTGTTGTAGCAGTTGGCAAATCGGATGATGATACCCTCAACTATATCAAATCGATCAATTCTCCAAAAATAAAGATCATTGAAACGGTTTGGGACGAAACATTACGCGAAGGCGGAAGAGTGTTGGCAGATGAAACCAATAAAGCATTTAGAGCCATTTCACCAGATAGCGACTGGGCATTTTATATTCAAGGAGATGAAGTCATTCATGAAAAATACCTGAATAACATTAAGAATGCTATGATCAAGTACAAGAATGATAAAGAAGTAGATGGCTTGGTATTCGACCACCTGAATTTTTATGGTTCATACGATTATATAGCAGATTCCAGACATTGGCAAAAAAAGGAGATCAGGATCGTTCGAAATAAAAAGAACATCTACTCTTACAAAGACGCCATGAGCTTTAGAAAAGATAATGATGATAAGCTGAATGTAGCTTATGTTGATGCTTGCATTTATCATTACGGATGGGTGAAAACACCCGCAGCTATGCAACAAAAACAATTGGAGTTTCAAAAGCTATGGCATGATGATAATTGGATCAAAGAGAATGTACCACAAGTAGATGAGTTTGATTTTTCAAATGTTGACTCAGTGGCTCTATTCAAAGAAACGCATCCAAAAGTGATGGAACAACGACTAAAACGATTGACCTGGAAATTTAGTTTCGATCCTACTAAAGCTAAAAAAGAGTCACTCAGAAGACGATTCTTAAATCTGATCTATAAAAGAACCGGAGTACATATCGGTGAATTTAAAAACTATAACTTAATCAGAAAGTAAGCACATGCTAATCAACGATTTTTTTAAAATAAAGGATATTCAACAAGGTGAAAAATACAGTATTCAAATTGAATTGAATCCAAAGCACAAAGTATATCAAGGTCATTTCCCCGGAAATCCTGTGGCACCGGGCGTATGTTTAACCCAAATGGTAAAGGAAACAGTGGAGCATATCACAGGTAAGAAATTGACAATGGTTACCGGTGACAATCTGAAATTTACAGCTGTATTAAACCCTGAGATCAATCCGGAAGTAGTAATGACCCTATCTATCAAAACCAAAGAAAATGGTCACCTTCAAGCTGACAGTAATGTGTCTGCGGGTGATAGTAGTTTTTTTTCCATAAAAGCCAGTTTTAAAGAGAACTAAAATTTCAGCTGAATTGCTGATTTTCCTGCAATTTTAAGCTCATTTTATACTAAAAATTCAGGCAAAAAATGTTATTTTTGTCTGCCTAAAAAAGTTGCCTATGGCAACCTTTTTTGTTTAGGAATGTTAAGTTAATATGAGCAACATCAACAAGGAATTGTATCGAAATAAAATGAGCACACTCAAATGCTGTGTGATCATTCCTACCTACAATAACGAAAAAACGATCGTTGCTGTGATCAATAGCGTATTAGAGTTTACCTCCGATGTGATTGTTGTGAACGATGGGGCTACCGATTCAACGTCCGAACTTTTAAAACAATTTGAAAAAAGCATCACCGTTTTATCCTATCTTCCAAACAAAGGAAAAGGAGTAGCTCTCCGCACAGGAATAAAACATGCACAAGAAAAAGGATTTCGTTATGCCATTACAATTGATAGTGACGGGCAACATTATGCGGATGATATTCCTGTTTTCATTGATAAAATAGAATTAGAACCCGACTCACTTTTAGTAGGAGCCCGCAATTTAAATCAGGAAAATATGCCCAAGAAGAACACTTTTGGCAATAAATTCTCTAATTTCTGGTTCAAGCTTTTTACTCATATTGATTTGCCAGATACACAATCGGGCTACCGCCTCTACCCTATCGAAAAAATGAAGGGTAGCAGATATTTCACAACTAAATATGAATTTGAAGTAGAAGTTATGGTCAAGGCTGCATGGAAAGGAATTCATGTGACATCAGTACCCATAAAAGTTTTTTATGCCGAAGGAAAAGAACGTGTAACACATTTCAGACCCGGAAAGGATTTTACACGGATCAGCTTATTAAACACCTATTTATTTTTTCTGGCTTTTTTATGGTACAAGCCAAAGTTTATCATTCAAAATTTCACTTGGACCAATATCAAAAAATTTCTTTCTAAACATTTTTTAGATGCGAATGAATCAGTATTAAAAAAATCATTGGGAGTTGCTTTTGGAGTATTTATGGGCATCATCCCCATTTGGGGTTATCAATTTGTTAGTGCTTTAATTTTAGCACATTTTCTAAAACTAAACAAAGCTATTGTTGGATTGGCTGCTCAAATAAGTGTTCCTCCAATGATTCCAGTTCTTATCTACGGAAGTTTAAAAACCGGACAATTAACATTAGGAAAAGATATTCATGAAAGCATTTTCAATTCTGAAATAAATTCTGTTCAAGAGATTTGGGAGGCCATGAAGCTACATCTGGTTGAATATCTAGTAGGGAGTGTTGTATTTGCGATTGTTATGGCCATCGCATTCGGACTGATCACATTTATAACACTAAGAATAATAGGCAAAAAGGTTCTCATTAAAATCGATCAATAAATCAAGTGCATCTATTTTTCACATACATATACCGGTTTTTAGAAAAAAGAAGAATTGTCTTTTTTGTACTGTTCCTTGCCTCTATTGCATTCTCCGTTTTCTTTGCCAGTAAACTATCACTTGAGGAAGACATCACTAAAATGATGCCGACCGATGCAAAGGTGGAAAGGCTAAATAAGGTATTCAAAAATTCTAAATTTCTCGACCGCTTAGTTGTTACCATTTCTTCATCTGATACTACAAAAGCTGCAGAGCCTGACCAATTAATTGCATTTGCAGATAGTTTGGTAGCGAAAATTAGTCTGATCGACACCTCGCTTGTAAAAGAGATCACCTACAAGGTAAATGACGATGTGATGTATGATGTGTACAACACATTTATAGAAAACTTACCGGTGTTTTTGGAGGAGAAGGATTACTCCATTTTATCTGACTTGATAAAACCGGAGCGTATCGACTCTACCATGGAGAAGAATTACAAAACGCTTCTTTCTCCTGCCAGTATGGTGTTAAAGAAGAACATTCTTCGCGACCCGATCGGTATCACACCTTACGCATTAAAGAGAATGCAGAGCCTTCAATTTGATGATAATTTTGAACTAGACAACGGATATATTTTTACAAAAGATAAAAAACATCTCTTGTTCTTTATTACTCCGAAGCCGACATCATCGGAAACAGCAAAAAACACAGAACTACTTACTCAATTAGACACTGCGATCCATCAATGCAGTCGATTAAACCCGAAAATACATGCAGAATATTTTGGTGGTTTAGCTGTTGCTGTTGGCAATGCAAAGCAGATCAAACAAGATGTGATCCTCACACTTTCTATCACTGTAATCGGATTATTTTTATTCATCAGTTTGTTCTTTAAACGCCTAGAAGTATTCTTTATCATTTTTATCCCGGTAGTATTTGGAGGCTTATTCTCTCTCTCTATGCTCTATCTTCTTAAAGGCGAAATATCTGCTATTGCATTAGGAGCGGGCTCTATTATCCTGGGGATAGCCATGGATTACACCATCCATTTTTATACGCATTTCAAACATTTAAATTCAGCAGAAGGCACCATTAAAGATCTTTCATTCCCTTTAACTCTTGGAAGCACCACAACCATAGGAGCTTTATTAAGCTTGGTATTTGTAAAATCGGAAGCACTCCAGGACTTTGGGATGTTTGCAGCCTTTGCATTAATGGGTGCTGCACTTTTTACACTCATCTTATTCCCACATTTATTAAGAAAAAGGAAACAGGCAGCCAGTACCCCGGTTGAACACAAAACAAATATCATTGAAAAGATCGCTGCTTATCCATTTGAAAAAAATAAATACCTGATCATTTCGATCATATTATTGTGTGGAATATCATTATTCACCTCTCAAAAAGTAGGTTTTGAAGGCGATATGATGAATTTTAATTACATGAGCAAAGAATTAGCCCAGGCAGAAAGTAATTTGAATGCGATCAGCAATGTTTCATTAAAAAGTGTTTATCTGGTTTCAAGTGGAAAAAACTTGGACGAAGCCTTGGCTAATAATGAAAAGAATCTTCCTAAACTGGAAGAACTTCAACAAAAAAATATTATTAGAAAATATTCAACGATCAATACATTATTACTATCAAAGGCGGAGCAACAAAAAAGAATAGAGCGCTGGAATAGCTTTTGGGCAGAAGAGAAAAAGGCTGAATTAAAGCAGTCATTGATTGAAAAAAGCAGTAAGTATAAATTTAAAGAAAATGCATTTGATCAGTTCTACGCTCTTTTAGAAAAAGACTTTACACCAATTGATGCCAATGTATTCAGTGGTCTTCGCTCCACATTATTAGACAATTATATTTCTGAGAATATAGATGAAACCACTGTCGTAACCGTTATCAAAACAACTGCTGAAAACGAGGACAGAGTCTTTAACTCATTTACAGAGAATGAACATTTAGTAGTATTTGATAAAAAATTTCTGACCAACCGTTTTGTTGAGATCATCAAAAATAATTTCAACCTGATCCTTACTATCTCCTCTATGCTGGTATTGATCATGCTGATCATTTCCTATGGCAGATTTGAACTGGCACTGATCACCTACATTCCTATGGTATTAAGCTGGCTCTGTATTTTAGGATTAATGGGACTTTTCGGCATTAAGTTTAACATCATCAACATCATTATTTCCACATTCATTTTTGGATTAGGTGATGATTACAGCATCTTCATTACGGATGCGATGTTGAACGAATATAAAACCGGACAAAAGAATCTGGCATCTTACAAAACAGGAATTTTCATTTCAGCGATCACCACCATGATAGGAATTGGTGTTCTCATTTTTGCATCACATCCGGCATTAAAGTCTATTGGCTTGATCACCATAATAGGAATGTTCTCGGTATTGCTCATTTCAAATACCATCCAACCTGCATTGTTCCGTTTCTTTATTACAAACAGAACAGATAAAAAAAGAGTTCCTCTAACATTATTGAGCATACTGCAATCAATATTGGCTTTCGGGTGGTTTACCTTCGGCTGTTTTACATTAATACCAATGGGGTTTGTGATCGTAAAACTGTTACCTATCCCTAAAAAAATTCGTCTAAGAATATTTCATCAGATCCGGCACTATTATACTAAGTCGATGATCCATATTCACGCACATGTGAGGAGAAAGTTCATCAACGAACAAAACGAACGATTCGACAAGCCAGCTGTTGTTGTAGCCAATCATCACTCTGTAATTGATTCTTTGTTAATGCAATCGTTGAATCCTAAACTCATTTTAATGGTAAACGATTGGGTATGGGACTCTCCTTTTATGGGACCAATTGTCCGTTTAGGAGGTTTTATTCCGAAGTCGGCCGGATATGAGGAGAACTTAGATAAGATCCGTGAACTCATCAATGACGGTTATTCTCTTGCCATTTTCCCGGAAGGATCACGATCCGAAACACCCAAAATTGGTAGATTTCATAAAGGAGCATTTTACATTGCCGAAAAATTAAATGTTGATATTGTACCTATCATTTTCCATGGAACAGCTTTTATTCAAGGAAAAGATGACAGTGCTCTTTTAAAGAATGGTAGTGTAACTGTAAAATATCTTCCGAGAATTCCTGCTTCAGACACAAACTTTGGAAAAGATTACAATGAAAAAACAAAGAACATCAGCAAATATTTCAAGCAGGAGTATGCCTTGATGCGTCAGGAAATAGAAACGGTAGATTATTACTTTAACCGCCTATCCAAAAATTATATTTACAAAGGACCGGTTTTAGAATGGTACATGCGCATAAAAGTAGGATTGGAAGATAATTACAGGCTGTTTGAATCACTTTTACCTAAAAAGGGAACCATTACAGATATTGGTTGTGGATATGGATTTTTACCATATATGCTCAGCTTTATGAGTGAGGACAGGATAGTTATTGGCACCGATTACGATGAAGAAAAAATAGCAGTGGCAGATCACTGCTTTTCCAAGACCGATAAATTATCCTTCTTTGCGGCAGATGCAACAAAATGTGAATTACCGAAGAGTGATGCATTTATCATGAGTGATATATTACACTATCTTCCAAAGCAGGAACAAGAGAAGCTGATCGTGAAGTGCATGAACAGCTTAAATGATGGAGGAATGATACTTTTAAGGGATGCGGATGCCAGTTTGACAAACAGACATTGGGGAACGCGTTATACAGAATTTATTTCTACTAACTTTGGATTCAATAAAACACAAAATAAACTTGAATTTGTATCATCAAGCTTCATTGAAGATGTTGTAAAAAAGAATAATTACAAGATCCAAAAGATTGACAATACAAAACTTACTTCTAACATTACATACGTTATAAAAAAATAGTTGCTATGTCAAAATATGATATCGTCATTATAGGAAGCGGTCTGGGGGGATTAGAGTCTGCATACATTCTTAGTAAAGAAGGATACAAGGTATTAGTTCTTGAAAAGAACAGACAATTAGGAGGCAGCTTACAAATATTTGTTAGAGATAAAGCTATTTTTGATACCGGAATTCATTATTTGGGAGGCTTGGATGAAGGACAAAACCTTAACCAGAGTTTCAAATATTTTAATATAATGGATAAATTACATCTTCAAAAGATGGATATGGATGGATTCGACCGTATCTCTTTTGATGGTGATGAGAAAGAATACAAGCATGCTCAAGGCTACGATAATTTTGTGGAGCAGTTGGCTAAAGACTTTCCAAAAGAGCGTGAAAATCTAAAACTTTATGCTCAAAGAATTCAGGAAGTATGTGACTATTTCCCATTATATCAGTTGAAAGAAGACGATGCTCCAATTATTGGAACAAAATACTTAGATATAAATGCTAAGGATTTTATTGCATCCATTACATCCGATGTCCGTTTGCAAAATGTACTAGCAGGCTCCAACCCTTTGTATGCAGGCGATGGAAGCAAAACACCTTTGTATGTTCACGCTTTAGTAGTCAACACCTATATTGAAAGTTCTTATAAATGTATCGATGGAGGCGCTCAAATTGAAAAGCATTTAACAAAAAACATCAAAGCGCTTGGAGGAGAAATCCGAAACTACTGTGAAGTAACAAAGATCGTTGAAAAAGATGGCTTGATTACACATGTCGAATTATCGACTGGTGAGATCATTGAAGGGAAAAACTTTATTAGCAACATTCATCCTGCAACGACTATGCATATGCTGGAAAGCACTAAAATAAAAAAAGCATACAGTAATCGTTTACAAGGACTACAAAACTCTGTTTCCGCATTCATTATCGACATTGTTCTTAAACCGAACACATTCAAATATATCAACCATAATCATTATCATTTCAGACGAAACGATGTGTGGTCAAGTGTGGATGTTGCAGGAGATCAATGGCCGGATGGTTATTGTGTTTTTGTTCCGAAATCATCCCGTTCTGGTGAATATGCCGACAGCATGACCATTTTAAGTTACATGAAATACGATGAAGTAAAAAAATGGGAAGATACATTTGCAACGATCCCCAAACACAATGAAAGCAGAGGCCAGGAATATGAAGATTTCAAAATTGAAAGAGCCGAAAGAGTGATCGATGAGGTTGTAAAAAAATTCCCTGATCTACGAAGTAAGATCAAATCATACACTACCTCTACTCCACTCACCTATAGGGATTACATTGGAGCAAAAGATGGCGGGTTATATGGTATTGCAAAAGATTACCGTGATCCGCTAAAAACGTTTATTTCACCAACAACTAAGATCCCTAATTTATTCTTTACCGGTCAGAATTTAAACATGCACGGTGTGTTGGGAGTAACTGTTGGTGCTATCAGAACTTGTGGTGTGTTTGTTGGGCAGAATTATTTGATCCAGAAGATCAATCAGGCTTAATTGATACCATGTTTTTTATCGGGCAATAGATTTTCGAGTGTCCATTCCAATTTTTTTATTGAGTCGGATTTTCTATATGCACAATCTTTAATGGTACATATTGGGCAGGATGTTGGCAAACATGGATCTGCATGAATAAAAAATTCAACCTCACCTTCCAATTTCTCCTTAATAAGCATTTCAACAGCTGTTACTTCTGAATGAGAATCCTCTAATTTATCATACCATGGAAGTGTAATATGTGCATCGATGTGCAGGTGGGCACCATATTTTATAACTCTCAGGTTATGCATATCTATCCACTTAACACGTCTATTCGAATTCAGGATCTCTATCACTTGGTCTAGTTTTTCATAATCAGCCTCATCCAAAAGGTTGTTCACCGATTCTTTCAAAAGTTTAAGTCCGGTATAAAAAATGAATGCTCCGAAAATGATCGCAACAATATTGTCGAGCCACAAAATTCCTGTAAAATAGATCACGATCAAACCAACCACTAAGCCAATACTGGAAACGGTATCACTCAAAAGATGTTTACCGTCAGCAATCATAAGGCTGGAGTTATGCGCCTTCCCTTTTCTAACAAGATAGATTCCCATGAAATAATTGCAGATACCCGCAAAAACAGAGATATAAAGCCCGATATCCAATGAATGGATCTCTGATGGATGAAAAAAGCCCTGAATGGATTTGACAATGATCGCACCACCGGCAATCAGGATCAATCCACCTTCTATTCCAACCGACAAAAACTCAATCTTACCGTGTCCATAAGGATGATTTTCATCCTTAGGCAAAGAAGAAAAGTAGACGCTGAACAATGCAAAACCACCTGCAACAACATTGATGATACTTTCTAATGCATCAGTAAGAATAGCATTGGAATGTGTAATAATATACGCTGCAAATTTTACAACCATTATAATAACGCTAAACACGAGCATCATTCGCATGGTTTTGATCTTCATCTTATTTTGTTCACTGATCATACTGTAAACTTAAAATTAATTCCTGTTTATTCGCATTTTAACTTCAAAAAATTAACTTTGAGAAAAAACTGAAAATGAAAGAATTTTTCAAAGATCTAAAAGTGGTTGAATTGGCAAATGTTTTGGCAGGACCTGCAGTAGGAATGTTCTTTGCGGAACTTGGCGCAGAAGTCATAAAGATAGAAAACAAGAACACGAATGGCGATGTAACCCGTTCGTGGAAACTAAAAACAGAAGATCCATCGATCAATTATTCTGCATATTACGCATCTGTCAATTGGAATAAAAAAGTTCGACTGTTTGACCTGCGGAGCGAAGAAGACAAAAGCAATGTCATTGAACTTATTAAAGAAGTCGATATTGTGATTTCCAACTACAAGCCTGGGGATGACAAAAAATTGGGATTAGATTATGACACGATAAAACAAATAAAACCCGATATCATCTATGCTCATCTCACCGGCTTTGGAGATTCAATCAAAAGAACAGCCTATGATCTAATACTTCAAGCTGAAACGGGTTTTATGCACATGAATGGAGATCGGAATTCATCTCCACTAAAAATGCCGGTTGCAATGATTGATATTTTGGCTGCACATCAAATGAAAGAAGCCATATTAGTTGCACTCATAAGAAGATTAAAAACAAATGAAGGCTCACATATAACAGTTTCTTTGTATGATTCCGCAGTAACAGCACTTGCTAATCAGGCTAGTAATTGGCTTATGGCCGGTCATGATCCGCAGCCAATAGGATCATTGCATCCTAATATTGCCCCTTATGGTGAATTATTTACATGTTCTGACAATAAAAAAATTGTATTGGCTATTGGAAACGACAAGCAATTTATCAATTTGTGCAGGATCCTGAACTTAGACAATTTGGGAACTCATCCGGATTATGCAACAAATGTCCAACGAGTGATTCATCGATCTGAGCTTTATGAACTTTTGCAAATGAAAATATCTACTTTCATTTCAGAACAACTTATGAATCTTGCCATTCAACAAGATATTCCTATTGGTATTATTAAATCCGTTAGAGAAGTATTTGAAATCCCTTCAAATGGACAACTCATTTTAGAGGAAAAGATTGATGATAAAATCCTATCAAAACGGGTTAGAACAGTCGCTTTCAACCTTAAATAAGTGTTATTAACACGTTAATTTTCAAAACCTTATCACACATTTGGCTTTTTAGCATTTTTTTTTATATTTTTGTAGCAAAACAGCATAGAAACAAATGCATAAACGCTTATTAATTGTCCTACTCTTAATATTACCAATTGTTGCTTCTGCCCAATACAGAGGTACCAAAAGAAAAGGCTTAAGAACTAACAGTAAATTCGCCAATAAAAGAAATAAACCTAAAAAAGAATATATTTTAGGGATTGGTGCTAGTAACTTTTTAGGAGAATTGGGGGGAGCCAATCAAATTGGAACCAACTTCGTAAAAGATCTTGAGTTTACAGCAACAAGGCCTTCAATTGCTTTGGGAATGCGTTATAAATTCCACAAAAGATGGGCTGTAAAAGGAGGTCTGCACTACCTATTGCTTAGCGGAAACGATAAACTTACTCAGGAGCCATTCAGAAAGAATAGAAATTTACATTTCAGATCACATACATTTGAGTTATCGGTTCAGGGAGAATTCTATTTTACCAAAGAGCAATCCGGACATATCTACAAGATCAAGAATGCTAAAGGAATGAAGAGTTACGACTATCAAGGTTATATCTTTGTTGGTGTGGGAGCCTTTTATTATAATCCACAAGCAAAATTCAATGGTAATTGGGTTAATCTTCAACCTTTATCAACTGAGGGGCAAGGATTGGCCGGTGGTCCAAAAAAATACTCAAGAGTGAGCATTTGCATCCCATATGGAATTGGTGGTAAATATGCAATCAATAAAGAATGGGCTGTTGGTTTAGAAGCCGGTATCAGAAAAACTTTTACAGACTATATTGATGATGTGAGTGGTGTTTATTATGACAATAGTGCTATTTTTCAAGCAAAAGGTGCTACTGCAGCCTATTTAGCCGATCCATCTCTAATGAATTTTCCTGAAGAATTGGGAGGTAATGCAACTCCTTATAACCAATCAGCTGTTGGACAGCAGCGTGGCGACCCGTCAGACAAAGATTCTTACATGTTTTTGAATGTGACTGTTAGTTACAAAATGCCGAACAAACGCAAAACCAGATCTAAGTTCTAGTATAAATATTACATGAACCATAGTGTAAAAATTATAGAGCCTCAAACCCCAAAAGAGTTTGAGGCTTATTATTTAGTACGATTCAATACACTTAGAAAACCCTGGAACCAGCCATTAGGTAGTGAAAAAGATCAATTCGAAGAAAACAGTATTCATGCAATGGCAACAGATAGTACTGGAAGTGTTTTGGGAGTATGCAGGCTTCAGTATAATTCACCAACTGAAGGACAATTACGATTCATGGGAGTAATTGAAGACGCAAGAGGAATGGGAATTGGGAAACTGCTCTTAGACTATCTTGAAAAAAAGGCTAAATATTCCGGAGCAAAAACAATGATCTTACAGGCTCGCGAAAATGCGCTTCCATTTTATCTTAAATGCGGATACTCCACTAAAGAAAAAACTCATCTCCTTTGGGGAGAGATACAACACTACTTAATGACAAAAGAATTATAAAGCAGGCAGGGCTTTGGATCTGCTTTCTCCGAATCCAATTCGAACACCATTCTTTTCACAATACCCTCTGATGATCACCGAGTCGTTATCATTAATGAATTTACGCTCACTTCCATCTTTCATCTTTACAGGTTTTGTTCCTCTCCAGGTAATTTCTAACATTGAACCAAAAGAGTCGGGAGTTGGTCCGCTTATCGTTCCAGAAGCAAGCATATCACCAATATTCATGTTGCAACCATTAACAGTATGATGAGCCAATTGCTGCTCCATGGTCCAATACATAAATTTATAATTAGAATGAGATACTAAGGTTTCTTCTCCACCTTCAGGCTGAATAAAAACATCCAAATGAATATCAATATTCTTATCTCCTGAATATTCTAAATAGGACAATACTTTTGGATCCTGTTTGTATCCGGGAACACGGAACGGCTCAAGTGCCTCTAAAGTCACCACCCAAGGGGATACTGTGGATGCGAAGTTCTTTGCTAAGAATGGTCCTAATGGAACATATTCCCATGTTTGGATATCACGTGCACTCCAATCATTAAAAAGCACCATCCCAAAAATATGTTCATCGGCATTATCCGTAGTAATACTCTCGCCTAATTGAGTTGATTTTCCAATAATAAACGCTGTTTCCAACTCAAAATCGAGCAAGCGGCAAGGACCAAAAACGGGAGGTTCATTCTCATTGGGTTTTGTCTGCCCTTTTGGACGATGAAAATTAGTCCCTGAAATCGTTATTGAAGAGGCTCTTCCATGGTAGCCTACCGGCAGATGCTTCCAATTTGGCAACAATGCATTATTAGGATCACGGAACATGGTGCCTACATTGGTAGCATGATCAATACTGGAATAAAAATCGGTATAATCGCCTACTTTAACAGGCATCTGCATTTGAACATTGCTAATATATTGCAATACTTTCACTCTGGCTTCTTTATTGTCTCTAAGGTCTGATGTATTGACATTCAGTAAATGAGAAATCCTTTCTCTCAAGGCATTGGTGGTCTGTTTCCCCAAAGCAATAAAATCATTCAAATATTGATTCGTAAATACAGAATTATCAATTTTTAGATCATCTAAATAGCCCAATTTATTTAAAATTGCC
This sequence comes from Bacteroidia bacterium, assembly GCA_016786925.1. Lineage (GTDB taxonomy): Bacteria > Bacteroidota > Bacteroidia > 2-12-FULL-35-15 > 2-12-FULL-35-15 > 2-12-FULL-35-15. Next base: position 11,441 of record JAEUTU010000087.1, on the reverse strand, counting down.
AGATCCAACACTTGATCTCCAATAGCAACGCCTACTCGTGGACTTGAACTTTGAGTTTTAAAAATTCCAAAAGGTAAATTCTGAATTGGAAAATCGGATCCTGCCGCTACTTCTACCCAGGATCTTAATGATGGATCGTTTGCTTTACTCATATTCACTAATGTTTAGAATACAAATGTAATAAAAAGGCCATTCCATGGTTAATTATATCCAAATATTCACAAACGATTATTAGCAACTTTCCTGCTAAATTCAATAAAATATTCTGATTCTCTGTATCTTTTTGAAAAGTTTACGTTATAAAGGAGGAACACTGTAAAATTGGTATATGCTACAACCATCAAAATATCATGCAACAACTACTGATCTAAACAATGAGAATGCATTGGTAGAAGCTGCAAAAAAGGATCCTCATCAATTTGCAGCGCTCTACAGTAAGTATTATGAACGAATTTTTAGATTCATTTATCAACGATTGGATGACAAAGAACAGGCATTTGACTCTACTCAACAGGTTTTTATCAAAGCATTGGAAAAGTTACCCAAATATGAATTTAAAGGTGTTCCTTTTGCTTCATGGCTTTACAGGATCGCCTCCAACGAAGTTGTTGATCTTTTCAGAACTCAGAAAGCTCAACGAACTGTAAACATTGATTCGATATCTGTGTATAATATTATTGAAGAGATCCAGGAATCTAAGATCGATGAATATCACGACAAAATAGTAAATATCATAGCTGATCTACCGGAAGATGAATTGCAATTAATTGAAATGCGTTTTTTTGAAAAAAGAGCTTTCAAAGAAATAGCTGAGATCTTAAATCTGACAGAAAATAATGCGAAAGTTAAAACCTATCGAATACTGGAAAAATTAAAAAAGACAATTAAATAAGATACTATTGATACTACCAATACTCACATGAAACGAAAAATAAATTTAAACCGTCCAAAGATCAGTGCTAATGAAATTGCTCAGCGACAGAATTTTGATTCGGTTTTAAAAGGAAATGCAACAGCCGGTAAACCCTTTTTTAAAAAGCCATGGTTCTTATCCGGTATTGTTGTGGCTACGGTTGCAGTTGTTACCACAGTTGCTCTATTGAACAAATCACAGAACATCCCCAATAGCGACCAAGCAAGCCTTGAGCAACAAAACGATAGTTTGGCGCTTGAAAAAGTTTATGCATTGGAACAGGCCAAACCCTGCATTGCTCCACCTATTGATGGCTTGAATATTCCTTATACAACATATAAAGTACTGGCTGAAAATGGAGGAAAATTTGAATTTAAAACGGGTTCAATATTTACTGTTCCTAAAAATGCCTTTATTGACAGCGATGGAAACATTGTAAAAGGAGAAGTCGAAATTAGATATCGTGAATTTCATGATATGGTAGATGTATTTGTAGCAGGTATTCCGATGACCTATGATAGTGCCGGAACACGCTATCATTTTGAATCAGCAGGAATGATGGAAATGCGGGCTTATCAGAATGGGAAAGAAGTAGCGATTGCAAAAGATAGATCAATAAATATTGAGATGAGCTCTAATGATGCTGATCCTAAACACAATTTATACTTGCTTGATACGGTTCAGAACAATTGGGCTTGTTTGGGGAAGGATAAAATTGTAAAAGCGACTGAACCTGAAAAAAGTGAAGCAAAGACGATTCTATCGCTAAATGAAACGCCAGAATACAAGACAATAGAAGCAAAAAAAGCGGAAGCAAAAACAATAAAAGAAGAGAAGATCGCTGCATTGCCTAAAGTTCCTGCCGAACCTAAAAAACCAGCTAAAGTAAATACAGCAAAATACACATTCGATATAGATGTCAATACAAAAGAATTTCCCGAACTATCTGTATACAAAGGCGTTTTATTTGAAGTTGGCGATGAAAACAAGAATTTTGATAAATCGATGTACGATGTAATTTATGACAATGCATCTATAAAAAATGGCACGAAAAAAAATGAAAACTATTTATTGACTTTATTGAAAGGAAGTAAAAAAATCGACTTGGTCGTTTATCCTGTGTTCGAGGGGAAAAATTATGAAACCGCTATAAAATCCTTTCAAGAGAAATTTGAGAAATATACTGCTGTTTTGGAGAATCGAAAAGCCGAAGAGAAAAAGATAGAGGCTGAATATTTAGCAAAAGTAGCCGAGTATCAAAAAAGACAAGATGAAATGGCCAGAAAATGGAAAGAGAAACAAGACGAAGCCTTTAAAGCATTGAATACTGAGCAAAAAGTAAAAAGGGTATTTGCCATCAATAATTTTGGTGTGTATAACTGCGATAATCCCAATGCCTACCCTACCGGTGTAGCTTGTACTGCAGAGCTGAAAAATGATCTGAACAAAAAACTGCATGTTTATGATGTTTTCTTGGTAGAGAAAGGGAGAAATGCAATGTTTTCTTTTACAAGAAATCCAGTTACCAATTTTTCATTCGATCCTGCTGCTAAAAATATTCTATGGACAGTGGAACATGGCGTATTATACTATTTAAAGCCGGAAGATTTTGACAAGATCAAAAATGGCAATGGCACTAGAGATATTCAACTGAATAAGGTTGCAAAAAAATTCAGCAATGCTGAGGAAATGAAAACATTCTTCGGAATTTAAGATCTCTAATTTTACCCTTAGCGAAAGAATTATATGAAGAATGTACTATTTCTATTCTTTATACTCCTATCATTTTTGCTTAACGCCCAAAATGATAGCCTTCCAAAACACGGCACGATCAAGATCGGCAAGAAGAAGGATACCACTTATATTAAAGCTTCCGCTAAATTTCAGGTTTATGAAACAAAAGGGAGAAAAAACTATAAAAGCTATACTGAATTAAAAAACAGTCTGGCTGAGCGCAACATACTTAGATCATCCGCTATCATTGAACCTTATCCTTTGGTGGAAGGTTACTTCATTCCCTTTGACTACAATATTTATTACAATGAAATGATCAAACAAGGCATGATCGACCTCATGGATAAAGAAACGGATACGGTAAGAATCGAGATCTGTATTAGCTCCAAAGGAAAAGTATATTTCAAAGATCTGGCAAAGCTTCAACGAATTGGTAAAGACATTGTTTTTTACGATCCTGAACTAAAACGATACGGCACAGAAAAGAACCACACCAATTCAATGGCCGCATTAATGAAAATAAAAGCATGGGAGCCGGCCTATCAAATTGTTCCCTACAAGGACTCTTTCAAAGGGACAACAGTCATTAAACCCAAAAAAAACAAACTAGATGCAATAGGAATATTGACCATTATTTTCTCCTCTACTCCATTTATTGAATAGCTATTATACGAAATCTTGGCTATATTTGGCACTTCAAAGTTAAGTATGTCTATTCTCAAAAACAGAAAATTATTTTTTTTGCTTTCCTTTATAGAAGGAGGCTCTGTTATGGCGGCAGAACTATTAGGAGCCAAAATGCTGGCACCTTATTTCGGTTCTTCTCTGTACGTTTGGGCAACAGTATTAGCTATAACATTAGGAGGATTGGCACTTGGATATTTTGCAGGTGGGATCCTATCTTATAAAAGCAAAAATCCATTTACATTATTTTATGTATTGCTAGCGGCAGCAACATTTACAGTGTTGATGCCTTTTAGTTCAAAGATCATTTTATGGCTGGTTGGCTCTCATAGCTTGATTCCCTCTGTTATCGTTTCGGCCACATGCATATTGTTTCCGCCTGTATTTATGATGGGTATGGTATCTCCTCTCATCATAAAAGCGATCACAACCGACCTGGAACAGTCAGGGAAAATGGCAGGTGCTATTTATGCTATTTCAACATTAGGAGGTATTATTGCAACCTTTGCTTTCGGTTTTTGGGTCATACCAACATTCGGATTAACCGCTCCTTCCATTGTAACAGGAATCGTATTAGGTTCAATTCCGGCACTGCTGATCATTCAAAAAAAGAAATTAATGCAAGGAGCCGGTTTTTTTTTGCTTTGTATTTGGGCACTTTCTACTTCCTCCTCTAATATCAATTCATCAGATATAAAAGTTGTTTATAACGAAGAGGGCTTGCTAGGTCAAGTGATGGTTTTGGACTACCCTCGCTATAAGGATACTAACATAGTAGGTACCAGTCGATGGCTCTTTGTAAACAGGATCTCACAAACCATGTATGATTCACTGGCAGATGAGAACAATAACGAAGAAAAGTATTTCACCTACGTTTACAGGATCGGTGAATTTGCAGATTCAATGCCTAAAAAATCTAAAATTTTATTACTTGGCCTGGGTGGTGGGAGTATCGCCAAAACACTTTCCGAAAAGGGGTTTGACATTGATGTGTGTGAACTGGATAAAAGAATTGCACATGTTGCAAAAACATATTTTTATCTGTCCGATAAGGTCGATATAACAGTTGATGACGCCAGACACTATATCAAGACTTGCAATAAAAAATACGATCTGATCATTTTTGACACATTCAAAGGAGAAGATCCTCCTAATCACGTATTTACCAAGGAATCACTAGAGGAAACTAAAAAAATTCTTCAGCCCGATGGAACTATTTTTGTGAATAGTTTAGGATACATTAATGGTAAGATCGGCAAATCAATGCGATCTATCTATAAAACATTCCTCGCAGCGGGATTTAATGTAGAAGTATTACCTACTGATCCGAATCCCAACCAGCGTAACTTATTGTATTATGCATCATTAAACAAGGTTAAACCTAATGAATTCTTTATTCCTCAAGCTAAAATCGACTTGGAAGATGCGGTAGTACTGTTAGACGAATATCCCGTACTAGATATATTAAATGCTGAAGCAGCAAAAAGATGGAGAGTATTAGCAATAAATAGTTTTAATGCTGACTACAATCAACAAAGACTACCTCTATTCAAATAGATGTATTAGACAATTCGTTTTAGCAAACGAAGCTGATGAGAATAATCGCGTTTCTCATGATTAAAGATACCGTGATGATCAAAGCCATCGATCCTCACGTTTCCGGATGCATGAATGATCTGATTGTTATCCATCACAATTCCCACATGAATAATTCGTCCTTCTTCATTATCAAAAAAGGCAAGATCACCGGGTTCGGCCTCTTCTACAAAGCTAAGTGTTTCCCCTTGCTCAGCCTGCTGATAAGCATCTCTAAACAATTTAATGCCATTCAATTTGTAAACGGATTGAGTAAATCCGCTACAATCAATACCAAAAGGAGATTTTCCTCCCCATAGATAAGGGCTATTCAAATAAAGCATTGCCGTTTCTAAGATTCCGCTTTTTGTAAATGGTAAATAACCATTAATAAAAGCACCATCATAGGCATAGGATGAATTCTCTACAACACACTCGCCATCATCAAAATTGGGAAGAGTAGCACCAATGGTAATTGGGAAATGTTGCTTGGTCTTGGAATCAGAAATGATCTGGATCAATTCATTACAGTGATAAGGTTCAACTGTATTAATAATATCGAAGGTATGTTGTTGGATCGGCAAAAATTGCTTTTTATCGATCCAACAATCATAACTATCAAATGTGATCTTAATGTGTACCCAAGAACCTTGAATTTCAATAATTTCAAATGTCTCACCAAATAATAACTGAGTAACCATCTCACTTCTATCAGATGGCTCCTTACGACAAGGCACTACACTTAAATTACAGACTCCGTACATACATTAAGTATTGGCTTTAGCTAACAGTAAAATTTCATTCCGGCTAAAGACATAAACTAATCAACTTACGCTAATTCAACAACAACAGCAGAGGCACCACCACCACCATTGCAGATACCCGCAGCACCGTATTTCGCCTTATTCTGTTTTAAAACATGTATTAAAGTAACTACGATACGAGCACCGGAACAACCCAAAGGATGTCCTAATGATACCGCACCACCATTTACATTCACTTTAGATGCATCCAATTTCATTTTTTGCATGTTAACGATACCTACAGTTGAGAAGGCTTCATTTAACTCAAAATAATTGATATCTCCCAATGTTAATCCCGCTTTAGAAACAGCTTTAGGTACTGCTAATGAAGGAGCAGTTGTAAACCATTCCGGTGCATGTTCTGCATCGGCATATCCTTTTAGAATAGCAATTGGCTTCAAGCCTAATTTTTCAGCTTTTTCTTTGCTCATTAAAACGACTGCGGCAGCTCCATCATTCATTGTGGATGAATTTGCAGCCGTTGCTGTACCATCTTTTGAAAATGCAGCCTTCAACTCAGGGATCTTGTCAAAACGAACATTTTTGTATTCCTCATCTTCTTTCATTAAGATAGGATCTCCTTTACGTTGTGGAATTTCAACAGGAACGATCTCCTCATTGAATTTACCAGCAGCCCAAGCTGCTTGAGAACGCTTATATGATTCAATTGCAAAAGCATCTTGATCCTCACGGGAAATATTGCATTCCTTAGCACACAGATCCGCTGCATTTCCCATTGCATAGTTATGATATACATCGGTCAAACCATCTTTTGCTAAACCATCGATCATGGTCACATTTCCATATTTATTTCCCCAACGCATGTTCTCTGAGTAAAATGGAACCTGACTCATATTCTCCATACCACCGGCAACCACCACATCTGCATCGCCACACATGATACTTTGTGCTCCGATCATGATCGCTTTCATGCCCGATGCACACACTTTATTGATGGTCGTACATTGTACGGTATTCGGCAAACCCGCAAACATTGCAGCCTGACGAGCAGGAGCCTGACCTAAATTGGCTTGCAATACACTCCCCATATACACTTCCTGAACTTCTTTTCCATCCACACCAGCCTTTGCCAATGCACCTTTAATAGCTGTTGCACCTAATTTTGTTGCAGGAACCCCTGCCAATGCTCCACCAAAGCTTCCCATTGGTGTACGTACAGCTGAAATAATGTAAACTTCTTTCATAATTTATTGTTTGATTAATTGTTATCCGGATTAGTTAATTGACCTCAAATTTAACTTTATTACTCAAATTTAGGAACGAATTAGCCCGTTTTTTATCAAATTTTGTGAATAAACCTGTGAACAATTGAAAAGTAGATAGGCGATTTCAGGAGCTAAATATTTTTATTTTCGCTATATCCAATCAAAATCATGTGAAAAAGTTCGTTTCATTCATACGTCACAGCCATCCCGAGATCTACAAAGGAATACTATTTGTAATCGCTATAGGGATCATTGTTGCTATTTTCCCAAAAAAAGGAAAATTCAAATATGAGTTCCAGAATTTAAAAGGAAAACCATGGCACCATGAGGATCTGATCGCTCCATTCGACTTTGCGATAAAAAAAACGAAGCAGGAATTAGCGCTCGAAAAATTAGAGACTATCAAACAGGCCAAACTCTATTTCAAAGAAAAAACAGAAGAACTAACAAAAAGAAAAGAGTTGTTGCGCTCAAACTTTGAAAAGAATTGGTCTTCCAAAAGCACTAAAACAAAAGAAAATACACTAAAAATTGCTAATAAGATCCTTGACTCCATCTACTCCAAGGGAATCATTGAGTACAATGATGTTATCAGCAATAAGCCTCAAGATTACACAATACTTGTACTAAACAATAATGTAGCCGAAGAACATGAGTTAAAGGATTTTCATACTGTAAAAACGGCTTACGCCTATATTCAATCTACACTTGAACAACAAAAGGCTGATATTGACAGGATATTTATTTTGCCTTTTCTCGAAAATGCGATCAGTCATTCTATCTTCTTTGATAAAGCAACCACCGATAAAGTACTTCAACAATCGATCAACGAAATAGCGCCATCGCGGGATATTATTTTAAAAAATCAGCGGATCATTTCAAAAGGCGAGATCCTTGATCCTGCTACATATCAGATACTTGAATCATTAAAAGATGAATTTGAACAACAAGCCGGTGGAGATGGAAATTATTACTTTATCCTTCTTGGGCAGATCATCATTATTACCCTTTGCTTTGCAGTATTAATTATCTTTTTATTCTTTTTCAGGAATGAAATATTTTTAGACAATACAAAGATCACCTTCATATTGATGCTGATCATTCTGCAAGTGCTAATGGCTGATCTGGCGATCGACTCTCAATCTTTCAGTATTTATCTTCTTCCATTTTGTATCCTTCCGGTCATCATTCGTGCATTTTACGATACACGCATCGCTCTGTTTGTCCATTTAGTAACCGTTCTCATTATATCGTTTATTGCACCTAACAGATTCGAATACGCTTTTATCCAGTTATTAGGAGGTATGGTTGCTATTTTCAGCATCGTAAATATGCGAAACCGTTCTCAGATATTTTTATCATCCATTATCATTTTTGTAACCTACAGCGTTTCATACATAGGAATTACAATTATTCAGGAAGGTGGAATTGATGTGATATCCGGATATGATTTCGCATGGTTTGGCATCAGTGCCTTACTTACACTCTTCTCCTACCCTTTGATCTTCATCTTCGAAAAGCTATTCGGCTTCATTTCCGATGTTTCCTTGTTAGAATTATCGGATACCAATGGTAAACTCTTACGTGAGCTTGCTTCCAGAGCACCGGGGACATTCCAACATTCACTTCAAGTTGCGAATCTTGCCGAGGAAGCTATTTATACGATTGGTGGCAATTCGCTTTTAGTAAGAGCCGGAGCTTTGTACCATGACATCGGCAAAATGGATATGCCCATGTATTTTATCGAAAATCAAGCACATGGAATAAATCCACATGAAGATCTAAATTTTGATGAAAGTGCAGCTATCATCATCGACCATGTAATCAAAGGAGTTGAGATCGCTAAGAAGAATAAATTACCGGAGCAGATCATTGATTTCATCAGAACACACCATGGAACAACGATCACAGCTTATTTTTACCGCTCCTTTCAGAATGCTTTTCCGGGTGAGAAAATTGATGAGTCGAAGTTTCACTATCCCGGCCCTATCCCATTCTCAAAAGAAACAGCCGTTCTGATGATGGCTGATTCGGTAGAAGCAGCTTCACGAAGTTTAAAAAAGTATGATGCCGAAGCTATCGACAACTTGGTGGAAATGATCATCAATAAACAAATTGATCAAGAACAATTTGTAAATGCCGACATCACATTTAAGGACATTAATGCATTGAAGAAAATATTCAAAAAGAAATTAATGAACATTTATCATGTTCGTGTGGAGTACCCTCGATAAGAAAGTATAACTTAAGCCGTTATTCTTTCTTTTTTCTTGAATCCAAAGTCTAATATGCGGTCAATAAAATCGTATGGTTTATACCCATTGATCGCTGTTTGGTGAAAAATACAAGTGGCTGGTGTCATACCCGGCAAAGAATTCACTTCCACAAATATCACTTCCACTCTATTCACATCGTAAATACGAACAAAAGCATCAATTCTACAATAACCATTCACATAAAGTACTTTCGCTGCATCGCCCAATGTTTTCTTTACGATATCAGAAATTTTCTGACGCTCAATTGGATCAGATGAATAACGCGCTGGAGTAATATTTTGACCTTGTCCAGCTAAAAACTTCTCTTCTAAAGACAATACTTCCCCTTCACTTAATGCCTCTGATGCTTCAAAAACCTCATAACTCACTTCCCCTTTAGCATTATAAGTAGTGAGCATACCTCCTGTTATTTCCAGGAAGTGTTTGGAGTCGCGTTTACTGATCAACTCTTCTACCAGAATTACCACTTTTTGAGGGAATTCTTCTTTGTCTTTGATGTGCAACAGATTGGCAGCTAATTCGTCCAATGCCTCTTGCTTTCTAAAGATTAGGGTAGCAAACGCATCAAACTCCTCGGGTGTTTTTATCTTCTTTACAGCAGATGAACAACCATCATCAACCGGTTTGGCAATAAATGGATAGTGTATTTTTTCTTTAATGATAGACAATACAGCTGCTTTATCTTTTTTCCAATCGCCTTCTGTAACCAAAATGTGTTCAGCAACCAAAAATCCATTCTGTTTTAAGATCTCATTCGTTCGGTATTTATCGATCGTGATCTGCGAACTTTCTACCCCTGAACCATTATAAGGTAAGCCCACTCTTTCCAACTGCGCCTGAACAGCGCCATCTTCACCCGGTCGTCCGTGCAATGCAATAAACACAGCATCAACAGTCTTTGCTAACTCTTCATAGGTAAAGCGTTTGGGCTTGGCCAAATTATCTGAATTACAATATTTCTGAGTAATGGAAGAAGCCTCCTGAATGATTTCTTTTACCAATTCATGTATCTTGTAATGATCAATTTTCTCTTTTATATCATCCGCATTATCCTTTAACAAAATATTGATGGGGATCTGATATAAGATATGTTCATCTGCATTGCCTGTCAAGAAAACAGGAATAGGCTCATATTTAGTGGAGGAAGCCAGTTTTTCATAAATATTTCTTCCACTCTCAACTGAAATATGTCGCTCAGAAGAGTAGCCTCCTAAAATAACAGCCACTTTTGTTTTATTCGTTGTAGCTTCCTGATCCTTTTGAATAGAAGCATCTAAAGCTGCCAATAGTTTACTTGTTTGTAAAGAATGACTATTCGCTTTTATTCGTTGCGCAATAGATGTTCGAATGATATACGTTAAAAACTGAGAAGGATTTAAGCCAATTTCAGCTGCCTGATGAAAGAAAAATGAAGATGGCATCATCCCCGAAGTAGTATTAGGATCATTCAGGAATATCTTTCCATCTTTAGATAAAAAACCATCAATACGTGCATACACATCAAAATTAAGCGCATAGAACAAACGCTCACACTCCTTACGAATAGCCTGGATCTGATCATTCGGAAGATCGATCGGTGTGATCTTACGTGATAAACCCGGTAAATACTTTGATCGATAATCGAACAGCTCTTTCCCTTTTCTTATTTCTGTGGGTGGCAAGGCAATAGCTGTCCCATCCTCCATTTGTGCAACAATGCAAGAGAATTCTTTCCCTTCAATAAATCCTTCAATAAGAACAGTTGACTCGCCATCTACAGCTTCTAGGACAACCCCTTCTTTCTCCGTTTTAAAACATTCATCTAAAAATGCGATCAGGTCGGCAGGATGATATACCGTTCTTCCATTTACCATTACTGGCATTCCAATTCCTTCACGAATATCAGCCAGCACACGAATAAAGGCATTTTTTTCAGAAGCTGTCTTTTTAAGCCATTCAGACGCATCTATCCATTTAGTAAAAAATGCTTTCTCAACAGCCTCCATAAATGCATGGTTATCGTCTTTTGACAGGATGGTAACTCCAATGGAAGAGCCCTGGTTGGCGGGTTTTATTACGAGTGGAAAACCGATCTCCTTTTTGGCATTTTCAAAAACATTTTTACAATTTCCCTTGATATAATCTTCGCGTTTGATGGTTATAAATTTAGGACTATTAAATCCTGCATCCACCATCATTCTTTTTTGAATACTTTTATCGATACCAATAGCAGAAGGCAATATTCCCGAAC
>JAEUTU010000084.1 GCA_016786925.1 Bacteroidia bacterium | reverse complement strand
TATATTAAAAATGGATTATTCAATCGCTCAAAACCAATGGTGGTAGAAGGTCCATGTCCGGAAAACACTTTGAATTCATCACCCATTGGCAATAATTTCTCTTTAATACTTTGTATCAAGGTATCATGATGTCCACCCGGCAGGTCGGAGCGACCAATACTTCCATAGAATAACACATCTCCTGCGATCATAAATTTTTGATCCTTTTCATAAAAAGTAATACTACCGGGAGAATGTCCAGGCGTAAAAACGATCTCTAATTGCGAATTTCCAAATTTCACCACATCGCCTTCGTTCAAAAAATTACCCGCTTGCGGAGAAGGTTCCGCATTCAAATTATACAGATCAGCTGTTGCTAAATAAGCATCAAATATCCGTTGATCGAATGAATTGAACTCCGGCTTCAAATTGTATTTTTCACATACAGATCCGTTCCCGAAAATATGATCCAAATGACAATGTGTATTCAGCAAGCGAACAGGTTTTAACTGTTTATTCTCTATGAATGCTGCCAATTCAGCACGCTCTCTATTATCGTAACAACCGGGATCAATGATCACACATTCTTTGGTTTCATCAAACAAAACATAGGTATTCTCCTGAAATGGCCCGAATGCAAATGAATGGATCTGTATCATAATTCAAATTTTAGAACACAAAAGTACGATTTTAATGGCTTTCAAAATTCATTTTAAATACTTGCATTACATGCACTCTGTTTAGTATATTTGTTAGAAATAAACACTTAAGAGCATATATTATGGCAGGCGTAAACAAAGTTATTTTAGTAGGAAATTTAGGAAAAGATCCGGAAGTGCGTCATTTAGAAGGCGGAGCTGCTGTTGCTAATTTCCCATTAGCAACCACTGAAACATTTAAGGATAAGAACGGAAACCGCAACGAACAAACCGAATGGCATAACATTGTTGTATGGAGAGGATTAGCTGAGGTAGCTGAAAAATATCTAAAAAAAGGAATGACCATCTATATTGAAGGAAAATTGCGTACCCGCTCCTGGGACGATAAAGAAGGTCACAAACGCTATACAACAGAAGTAGTAGGCGAAACCTTCACCATCTTGAGTAAACGTGAAAACAATGCCTCAACAGGAAATGATGAAGGAAATTCATTGCCAAAAACAGGTGATGACCTGCCTTTTTAAATTGAAAAAGTAAATTCGCATGTTTGATCACAATGCTTATCTTTGTGATCAAACATTTTTGTTTCATTAAAACCCCTTATTTTGGACGTCCAGAGTCTATATTCTTCTTTCGCTTTTTTAAGCATCGTTATTAAACCTTTTACTATTAGTATTGCTGTTTCCATTGCCATCATGCTGGTATTACTCGTATTGGTTGCATTGGTATCAGCTGCCGAATCGGCTTTCTTTTCATTAACGCCTACCGATATGGAGGAATTAAAGTCATCAGATGAAAAGATCGATATCAAGATCCAGAATATCATTGAAGCCCCTAAACGCATATTAGCAACCGTATTGATCAGTATCAACTTTATCAACATTGCCATTGTTATGCTCTCTACCTATGTAATGGAGGAGCAATTCGATTTTTCTGCAAATCCTACATTGGGCTTTTTGATACAAGTGGTGGCGGTTACCTTTTTGATCTTGCTGGTTGGTGAAGTGATCCCAAAGATCTATGCCACACAAAATCCCTTGCCCACTTCCCGCAAGCTATATTTCTTTCTCTCATTTTTACAACGTTTGTTCTATCCGGTAAGTTCATTCCTGATCTTCTCCACCAAATTATTGGATAAGTTGATCAAACCACAAGCACATAATATTTCTGTTGATGAATTATCGCAAGCCTTGGAGTTAACATCGGATGAGGATATCACCGAAGGTGATCATAAAATATTAAAAGGGATCGTCAAATTCGGAAATACGGATGTAAAGCAGATCATGAAGCCACGTATGGATGTGATGGCATTTGAATACAAGACCGGATTCAAAAAATTATTGGAAGACCTTACCAATAGTGGCTTTTCACGTGTGCCCATCTACAAAGAAACGCTCGACAATGTAAGTGGAGTATTGTACACAAAAGATCTTTTACCTCATATTGATAAAGGAGATGACTTCAACTGGCAATCGATCATGCGAACATCCTTCTTTGTTCCTGAAAATAAAAAGATCGATGATCTGCTACGTGAGTTTCAATTCAAAAAAACACACCTTGCTATTGTAGTTGACGAGTACGGTGGTACATCGGGGATTGTAACCTTAGAAGATATCATTGAAGAGATCGTTGGAGAGATCAACGATGAGTTTGATGACGATGATCTGGTATATTCCAAACTAGACGAGAATAATTATGTATTTGAAGGAAAAGCACACCTAAACGATGTGTACAGGATCCTTGAGATCAATGGTGATGATTTTGAAGATGAAAAAGGAGAAGCCGATACACTGGCAGGTTTCATTATTGAAATTGAAGGACGTATTCCTGTTAAGAATGATAAAATAAAATTCAAGAATTTGCTATTCACGATCGAGTCGGCCGACAATAGAAAAGTTAAACGTGTTAAGATCAACATCGAAAGAAACCATGAAGAAGAATAATATTTTATTTTTTTTATTCGCTACAGTAATGATCGTTTTAGCTTCTTGTGGAGGCGATGAAGATGACGACACGATTGCACCAAAGCCAAGAGCCTATTTCCGTTTGAGCTTTCCTGAAAAAGCCTATGTTCAATACGACTCTTC
>JAEUTU010000073.1 GCA_016786925.1 Bacteroidia bacterium | reverse complement strand
GTAAAGATGGATTTAATTAATAAAATTATGGAAGATTTTTACAAGGAATCGGATAACGCATTGTGCTTTCTAAATAAGATCAGATTGGAGGCTAATCATATGGAAGTGATCTCAAATTGATCAAACTATCGCATTTTTTAGCATTTCAACTGAAATTGGTTTTATGAAAAAAGCACACATGTTTGTTTTTGTTGCCCGCTCTTTTGTTACAGGATCAGAATTACCGGAAACATAGATGATTTTGCAATCAGCAAATTCTTTGATCTTTTCTGCAATCTCTATTCCGTCTAAGTCGCCATCTAATCTTATATCCATTATTACGTAATCCGGACGTTTTTCTTGGGCGATCTTTATCGCTTCAGTTCCATTGGTTGCCGTTCCTACAATTTCATGTCCTAATGAACTAATATAACGTTGATTGATCATCATTAAGATCATATCATCTTCTACTATTAATATTTTTTTCATTGAAATGTTAATTTAAAAGTAAATCCGTTGCTCGATGTGATTTCCTGTTTCCCTTTTAATTGTTTTGAGAATGAATCGATCAAATTCATGCCTAAGGAACCATGATGGCTCTTGTTTGTGTCAAATCCACTTCCATCGTCCTTGTAGATCAGTATCTTTTCAGAGCTATTTTTTACAAATGTAATATAAATATTTCCTTCTTCTCGCTCTTTGAATGCATGTTTGAATGAATTGGTGATCAACTCGTTTACCAGTAATCCGAATGGCATGGCATCCTTCATTCCCATTTCAATAGGATCGATCAGAATGTGGATTTTAATGCGTTTTTGTTCAGGCTTGTACATTTGTTCTATAAATTGAACAAGTTCATCTACATATCCTTTTACATCTATTCTTTCCAGAGTCTTATTTTCGTATAATTTTTCATGTAGTAATGCAATAGATTTTATCCGGTTACGGCTTTCTTGTAATGAAAAATTTGCTTGGTCATTATCGCTAAAAGTAGCTTGTAGTTCTAATAATGCAGAAACAACGGCCAGGTTGTTTTTTACTCTATGGTGAATCTCCGACAATAATACTTCTTTTTCTTTTAATGATTGTTTTAACTCCTCTTCTGCTAACCTTCTGTTCTCATTCTCTTTTTTCAAATTTTCTTGTTGATCGATGAGTATGTCATTCTTTTCTTTTAACAGTCTGTTTATTTTTGTATTGTTATAGGAAAAATACATCAATAATGAGATGATAAGGAGGATTGAGAATAATGAATTGATATTATAAAAAGAATTGTACTGCTGTTCGGAATAATTGATATAGATATAGCGGTCGTTAAGATTGCTAATAATGAGATAGTTTGCAACGTAGGAGGCTATAGATAAAACAATAAACCATTTTTTATTTAATTGATATAGAACAAATACGATAAGTGGAGAGGTGAATAAATAAAGATGGAAGCCTGATTTGAATCCAAAAAAAGCCGATGTAAATAGCACAGAAAAATTGGTAGCTATCAGGATAATGATACTGGATAGCACGTATTTATTGAAATAATTGAGTAAGATTGATACAAGAAAAAGAAATATACTGACGGAGATAAATGCAAGCGGTAAAAGTAGTCCGTCTTTTAGAAACAAGAAAACATAGGTCAATGACAATGTCGCACAATAAAAGGCAAATTGGTTTCTAGTAACCAGTTTGTCATTAAAGCTATCCGACTCTGACTTATTTATTCCTGTTCGAAATATTTTTCTTAATATAGCAATCACTTTAATTCGTTTTATTGTTTCATGATCTTACGTTGTTTTGTTGCAATGATCAAATAATAAATATCTATGATCATATAAACTACCACCATAGACAGTATCCAGTGGTTTTCTTTCCAATGTATGATGCACATGATCCCACAAAACAAACTCCCTAACATTCTTGTCCATGCTGCCCAATAAGAGATCCCGGTTTCTTTTAAATTGTTGAGTAGCATAATAAGGCAGGTAACAGAAATGACGAGTTGAATAGCATAAGCAGAATTTGCTCCGATAGGGTTGTCGAATCCATCTTTTATGAATGGATATAGAATAGCAAGCCACCCAATAATTGAAAATCCGAATAATAGTTTGAAGTGAGGTTTAAGGTTTGCATTTACTTGTTTGTCTCCATATTTGAAGGTGCTGTACACAATGAATACATCAAGTAAAAACCAGCCGATGTATCCTATTTGAAGGACCATTCCCATATTTTGCTTGAATATAAAAGCCCATAGGAATTCCCAGGCAATATTTGCCCCGATAACTCCAGCTGAAATGCTTACATATTTGTATTTTATTATGTTACGGATCGTGAAAATATAGCATAAAATCCAGAAAAATGCTCCTATTCCAAAAAGGATCAATTCAGGAACAGTATAGATGTCTGTGTTGAGCCAAATGATATCTTTCATGTGTTTATTTTTTTGATTTAGTAGTTAGTTTTTTTGTTAGAATGATAAATCGGGTTAGAATGCGTATTACAAAAGGCTGATTCGAATTCCAAGTTAATCCTTTAATGTATCTTCGTTTGTCGATCCATCTGAATAATGCAAACACCCATGGTTCCGATAGATCCCAGATCTGACAATCTTTGTATTTGGACTTATCGGAATCAAGAATACAATTAACGGCTCTTCTGGCCGCCTCATTCGCACCTTCCATTGTTGCAAGATCTGTATATGTTTTTACATAGTCGGATGCCAGAAATAAATTAGGTATTCTGGTATATGAGTATGGTCGTAAGTCCCATGAATTAACCGTATTTACCAGCAGTGGTTCTTTGTTTTCCATAGGTTGACTAAATACAATGTCATCATCAATATTGCAGCTATGCATGTATTCATCTTTTAGCAGCTCAACTCCATTTACGTTTAAGCTCTTTTTTAATTGCTCCCAGATTTCTTTTACAACTTCTTCTCTGGTGCATTCTTTTGCCGGCTTATTGAAAATTATTCCTGGAGTATCCCAGTCGGAAACATCTATGGATAATATCCCTTCTACTTTGCCATCCAGGAATTTTTTAAAGTCAACGTTTTTCCAGAACTGGCGCTGTGAAATAGAGGTAATGGCCCATGGAGAATCAATGTAAATGGTATGTCCGTGATTAACAGAAATATCTTTTGTTAAATAAAATTGAACGCCATTCATCCAGGAAACAGATTGACTTAATTCAATAATGTTCTCTAATG
>JAEUTU010000022.1 GCA_016786925.1 Bacteroidia bacterium | reverse complement strand
AGCACAGGAAAAAGTGTGACCTTCAATGGTACAGCTGCACAATTTATTTCCACTTCAGGCACGCTAACTTTTAGTAACCTGGTATTAAACAATACGAATGGCCTCACACTTAGCAGTGGCTCATTTGCACTTACCGAATCCTTAAAATTATCAAATGGAACGTTAAATACCAATGGTAGAACGTTTACTATGATATCAACAGCTTCGCAAACTGCTAGAATTCAAGCAGTAAGCGGAACAGGTGCTGTTTCAGGAAATTTCACCATCCAACGTTTTATTGATGCTCGCGACACTACTTGGTCGTGTATGGCGTCTCCGGTACAAAGCACAACTGTTGCTGATTGGGATAATGAATTGTTTATCCACTATTCTTCTATAATTGATGAAGCTACAGTTCTATCCTATGACGAAACTATAGCAGATTATGTTCCTGTTTCCAGTTCAGGCACATCTATTTCACCTATGCAGGGTTTTGAGGTGTATTTAACAGCCGACTTTGCTTACACCAGTATTTCTAATATCACCATGAATACCATTGGAAATCCTACTATCGGTGATCAATCAATGGCTTTGGACTACACCAATGGGTCGGGATTTGAAGGTCAAAATCTTGTTGGTAATCCTTTTGCATCCAGTATTGATTGGTCAACCGTATTCTCAGCATCAACGAACATCGACAATTTTGCTGATGTGTTTGACTACACAACAGGAAATTATGCAAATGTAAATTTGGGTGATGAGATCGGTTTAGGTCAAGGATTCTGGGTGTATGCTTTAGGAGCAGGCGCAACTTTAAATATTCCTGAAAGTGCAAAAACTAGCTCTTCTAACAGCAGCTTACGTAAAGTAGAACTTCCTGTTTTCAATCTTTCAATTGCAAGTGCAAATGGTGCACATACTTATGCACATAAATTGGAATTAATGACTGATGCGAGCTATTCTATGCAAAAAGACCTTAATGACAGAGCATATAGAATGAGTCCTAACAAAAAAGCCCCTAAGATCACTTCCGTGATCGATGGTAAAGAGTTTGTAAGAAATGCTTTCTATTCTGAACAATCACAGATCACATTACCACTTTCAGTAAGTGTTGGTATGGATGGGAAATACACTATTACAGCCAACAACATTGATCAATTAGGCGGTGACTATACATGTGTATTTTTGAATGACAACAAAACCGGTCAACAGATCAACTTAACAGAAACCGGTGCTTATACATTTATTGCCACCGAAAAAGATGCAAAAGATCGCTTCGAATTACAGCTTTCTAAAGATGGTAATTGCAGATCAATGAGCACATCTATTGCGAGTGATATTGAAAATAATGTATTGATCCTGCCTACTACTAACGGAAACAGCATTGCTTTCAATTTTCCTGAAACCTTGAATACAAAGGTGAATGTTACAAATATGTTAGGTCAAACCATTGTAGAAACATTTAATGTACAGGCAAATAATCAAACCATTGAATTGGGTATCCCTACTGACTTCTCTGGAATGTATATCATAACTGTTTCAAATGAACAAGGAATGGTTAGCAAAAAATTTGTAAAAAAATAGGGCTGTATTGAATAAATAGTAAATTTGCTTCATAAACAAAGTAAAAAATGAACAGAACAATCAAAATAGCATTTCTTGCACTTATCTTATTACCATTTTGTATTAATACGGCTAAAGCAGCCGGAATGGGTATGGGACCTCCAGCTCCATGTGGTGGACCATTTCCTCCTTGTCCGGTTCCATTAGACAGTAGTATTGTGCTGCTCCTCTTGGCTGGAGCTCTATTTGGAGCGTACAAAATGTATATATCTTACAAAAAAAATCCCGCTTAAACGGGATTTTTTTTTCATATACAATCTATGAATTTTAAAGGATATTTCAAAAATCCTACTATCCGCTTTTTACTTACAATTTTGGGCTTGTATCTGCTTTGGTACATCCTTTACAAAACTGTGATACAACCGCTGAATCATGTAGATATGTTTGTCATAAACATAACCATAAGCATTAGCAAATGGATACTTGAGCTATTCAATTATACTGTATTTACAGGAACAGAACGTGTAATTGGAGTGGATGGAACGGGTGGGTTATGGATAGGTGATAATTGTAATGGCATCACCTTGTTTGCTTTATTTACCTGGTTTATTGTTGCATATAAAGGCAAAATAAAATACAAGATCCCATACATATTGCTGGGCATAGTAACAATAGAACTACTAAATGTGTTTCGAATAGTGGGCTTGGCCATTCTTGATACCATATCAAGAACATGGACAGAATTCAATCATACCTATACGTTTACAATACTCATATACGGATACATTTTTTTATTGTGGATGATCTGGGTAAATAAGTATTCCCAAAAAGAATAACGCCCAACTACAACTGCGACAACATTTTTTCGGTAAGTGGTTTTTGGAAGTATTTATATACTTGCTTATATTGACTGGCCTTTTCACTATCAACAGGATTAACAGAGGAAGTAAGCATAACAATCTTAATTCCCTCTTTTAAATCAGCTGGCAACAAATCGTATTGATCTAAAAAATTAAAACCATCCAAAAATGGCATATTGATATCCAGAAAAACATACTTAGGAATTAATTTTTCAGGCAGATCTGTTTGGACAGAAGCTAAGTCTTTCAGCACTTCTAAAGCGCTTTGAGCGCTCGAATGGACATATACATTTTCTGCAAAACCAAAGGCCTTAATTAGTTTCTCATCAATAAAATTATCGATCTCATTATCATCGATAAGCATTACCGTATGATACTTAGGATTTATTTTTCCTTTCATTTTAGTTCAAAATTAAACGACCTCAATTAATTATCCAAAAAAATTACTCCTTATTTACTGAAACCTCACCTTTTATCCCCATAATGATCTTCTCTTTGATATGTTTCGTATAATCATCATGATTCTCAAATGCACCTCTGGTGGCATTATAACTAATAATCGCTATAGGAAAATCAATATAAAAGTCATCTTTCATCTTTATTTCTTTAACAAGATCTACTTCAAATTCAAAAACAAATTTATTTACAGCCTTCACTTGCACATCATCCGGGATACGCGTATCAATACTCACTAACCGGGAAATGTATCCATCTTTGGAAACTTCGATCGAATAATGAGAGTTACGAAGCAAGCTGAATGAAAAACTATGATCATGATAAGGGATATTAGTGATCTGTTCCCACACTAATTCCTCATTTTCTTTATATAATTTTATTGTAACACCATCCAATGGCTCAGTTTTATGAACAGCGATACCTATAATCTCTAAGCAAATAGTAGAATCGTTTTTTTGGGCAAATACGTCTGTACACAAAAAAATAAATATCGATATCAAAAAAGTATTAATTTTTCTCATATTTCCTCCTTTTTATTTTACGTATGATAATTGATCGTCTTCTCTTTTTATGGAAACGAGGGATTGATCAAACGTTTCAAATAGATCTTCCTTTTTCCCATTTATTACAAGACATTTTTCACCCCCATAATACGCATACTCTGTCTTAAATGCCTTGAGTTTATAACGCATAGAACAAGCGGTATCTGCAATCAATTTGACAGAATAGAGCAAAGGGACAGAAGAAGGTGAAGCATACCCTTTCACGTACTTAACAAGCTCAAAATCACCTCCATTAATGGAGCGTTCCAAAACAAAATAATATTCCCCTATTGATGACTGTGCCTGCCAGTTGATATAGTGAAAATTGTCTACTTCTTTTAAGGTAAATGTTTCTAACTTAATGGAATCATTTTTCACGGAAGTAGTTTGTCCATAACTATATACGGATAAAGATATAAGGATGATAACGATCGCGATCGTAACAACATCATACATTCGTTCTTTGCTCATAAGAAACAATTTAATTTGTGAAACTTATTTTTTTAAATAGTGGAGTATAATCTTTTTCAATAGCTATAATATAAATACCTGAAACAGAAAGAGGTATCTGCGTTTGAAGTCGAACCGTAAATCCACTTGTTGTAAAAATCCTTTTCCCTGAAATATCATACACCGACAAAACACCTTCTGTGGTTGAGTTTGGCTCATTGAAATATATTTTTAAAGCATTGCCATCTTGAGTAACAAAAAATTCAATATTAAATGGCTCAACTTCTATATTTGTAAGTGGTGATGTTGAAATTAAAACACTATCAGTAAAGCTAATACTACAATTTCCATTAAAAGCATGAAGCGTTACCGGGTAAGTGCCGGGATAATTGTATGAATGTTCAGGTGACAGGTCGGAAGAAAAAGGAGAACCATCACCAAAATCCCACAGATACATTTGTCCGTTTTGACTTTCATTCATAAACAAAATAGGAGTATTGACGAATGGTTGCATCGTTTGAACTGTAAAATCAGAAACAATTGGGGCAGGTTGATCGATATAAAATGAATTCGAATCATTAGAAGTAAATACACTGAACGTATATGCGGTATAATTACCAGAAGGTAAATTGGCAAACCATATAGAATCAGAGATATTACTGGCAGTATGAATAATCGCACCTAAACTATTTTTAAGTATGACCGACCAGTTCAAATTACCGCGTTTTACAATACCAACTCCACCATCCTGAAAACTGTAACAGCTAACATTTTGCATTGCATAATTTGTAGCAGGAGAAAAATGCACTATAAATCTACTGGAATCATTCACATCTGTAACATTTAAAAAAAGAGAAAGACTAGTTCCATCTCTGAAATCATAGGTCATGCCCGTAAAGTTATCTTCTAATACAAGCGATGCCATTGGATCAAAAGTCCCTAATTCTTCCGATTGGATAGTATACACTCCTGCATTTGCGATTCGAATGAAAAGTGCAACCTCTGTTTTAGCTGTCAGATCAGGTAGTGCATTAATGCTCATAAACGAATTATCGGAGAGCTTAGACAAAATGGAAATAGCAGAAGGGTTGTTGCTCATCATTTTCCACGCATCATAATTAGCATCATAACCAGGAGTGGCGGCAGGCAAAAAGCGTATTACCGTTTCATCTGATTGAGAAAAACCGGACAATTTCACTTTCAATGCATCATTCAAACACCATGCGGAATAAGAAAATAAAAAGAGAATAAAAGTAATAAGTGTTTTTTTCATATTAATGGAGTAATACATTACACAACAAACCTATTTCATCTATTTAAACAAAACCAACAAAAGTCAACCGACTGATAACAGATGTAAGATTTTTTCAAAAAATGAATTCGCACAAACTTTTGTAAACAAAAAAGAAGAGAGGTTTCTAAAAAAAATTATCTTTACAAATAGGTGTAAAAAAATATATGAATGCATGAAAAAGAAAGTAATAATAATCGGAGGTGGTGTTGCAGGAATGAGTGCTGCACATGAACTAGCAAACCGTAATTATGATGTGGAGATCTATGAATCGACCGGCACATCGGGAGGTAAAGCCAGAAGTACCGTAGTTGTACCACCCGGATTCCCTTCAACAACCAAGCCGGTTCCGGGAGAACATGGATTCCGTTTTTTCCCAAGATTTTATAAGCATATAACCACCACAATGGCTGAAATCCCATTAGGAAATGGGAAAACAGTTGCGGATAACTTAACAGAAACAACCGAAATAAAATTGGCTCGCTTTGGAAAAGAGTCAGTAAAAATGTCGGCACGCTTTCCCCGCTCATTAAATGAATTAGAAGAGATCATTCAAAATGCGAGCAATACCCATTTAGGTTTAACAGAGCAGGACAAGAAAGATTTTGCATTAAAGGTTTGGCAATTGATCACTAGTTGCAGAGACCGGAGAAGAAATGAGTATGAACGTCTTGGATGGTGGGAATTTTTGGATGCAGATCAGCATTCCGAAATATATCAAACAGTTTTTGTACGAGGTCTCACACGTACTCTTGTTGCAGCTAGAGCTGAAACCGCAAGTACCAAAACAGGAGGCAATATTTTCCTTCAATTGATATTTGACATTACTACTCCCGGAATTTCAAGCGACCGGATACTGAATGGACCAACCAATGATGTATGGATCGATCCATGGAAAAAGTACCTGACAGAGCAAAAAAATGTAAAAATTTTCTATGACCATCCTGCAGTAAATGTAGGGATGAGCGGACAAAAAATCAGCAACATTACCCTTAGACATAAAGGAATAGACAAACCAGTAACAGCCGATCACTATATACTTGCCACTCCTGTTGAGGTTACTGCTAAACTTTTAAATAAGGAACTAATA
>JAEUTU010000021.1 GCA_016786925.1 Bacteroidia bacterium | reverse complement strand
AATAAAAAATTCTCTTTAGTTCAAAGTGAGGCTGAAATAAAGAAAGAGAATGAACAATATGCAATGGAGATCATTCCAACTAAGGAAATGAAAGTGATCGCAGGTTATAATTGCAAAAAAGCACATGTGAAGCTGAAAGATGAGTTTGGTACTGAATTCGATATTTTTTATACTGATGAATTGGATATCAAAAATCCGAATTTTGCAAATCCATACAATATGATAGATGGTGTTTTGATGGAATATCAATTGAAAAAATTTGGTTTGGAAATGCGTTTTACAGCAAAAATGGTAAAGCCTGAAGAGATTGAAGACTCTACTTTCGAACTTCCAACCGATTATAAGCCAATCTCTCAACAAGAGATGAATGAGCTTTTCGAAGGGTTACAATAAACAATATATCTTATGAAGAAAACTATAGCATTATGTATGCTTGTTGCACTAAGTGTGATATCATACAGTTTTAAATTCGTTTCCGGTTTCGAGGGTTCTGTTACTTATTCTATATCTTTCGAAGGCTCAGGGCTTCCTCCAGAAGCATTAGCAATGTTCAAAGGTTCAGAAGCTATTTCATACATAAAAGGAGAAAAAAGAAGAATGGATATGAATATGCCTATGCAAAGTACCATCTCCATTTCAGATGCAAAAACAAAAACCGTATCTACTTACATGGATATTATGGGTATGAAGTATTTGATCAAAATGAATGAGAATGATATTAAAAAAGAGGAAGAGAAAGCTCCCGAAATGAAGATCAAATACACTGATGAAACCAAAGAAGTGGCTGGTTATAAATGCAAGAAAGCTGAAGTAACGCTTAAGACAAAAGATGGCAAAGAAGAAACATTGAATGTTTACTATACAGAAGAAATTCCAACAACTGATGTGAAAAGTGTTTACAAAGGGTTAAAAGGTTTTCCATTGGAATATGTGATCGATCAGAAAGGAATGAAGATGAAATTTACAGCAACTAAGGTGAATAAAGAAACCGTGCCTGATTCTAAATTCGAAATTTCAAAAGAAGGTTATACAGAAACAACTATGGAAGAATTGCAGAATGCAATGATGAAAATGGGAGGGAAGTAAATTGTTTTGCTCTACAATACAAAGCTTCTGGATTTTTCAGAAGCTTTTTTATTTAAGTATATTTGATAAAACAAATAAAATGAAACGGCTTGTTTATATATTTTTCCTAATAGTATTTATATATTTGAATGTTTCCTGCTTCTGTAAAGGGCCTCAATTGAGTCAAGCCCTTATCGATAGTTCTGCTGTTGTTTTTGAAGGTAAAATAATAAAGGTAGATACGATTGATATTGATGGCTATGATGTGGATATTACATTTAAAGTGCTTCAACTGTTCAAAGGAAAACCTTTAAAAACACTTGTGGTAAGATCGACTAGGAGTAGTTGCGGGTTCTATTTTCAAAAAAAAGAATTGCATGAAAGTATTGGTAAAAAATATTTAATGTACTGTTGTCTGGAAAATGGTAGTTATGTTTACCATTCTTGTAGTGATAGAAGACTGTTATTCCCTTTGAAAAAATATTTCATGAACGAATATACACAGCGGTCTGAAGTCCTATCGAAATACAATAAGCGAAAACAAGATTATGAGCGGGAGCTTTTAAAGTTAGATTCTCTTACTGCTAAAAAATAGTTTTTTTTATGAACTTTATCCTTCGTCCTTTTAATATCAATGATCTGGAAAGTTTAGTCAAATATGCCAACAATCCTAATGTTGCAGCTAATTTAACGAATAAATTCCCGCATCCTTACAGCAGGGAGCATGGTCTGAATTTTATTCAAAATACGATGAAAAATATGCCCACCAATGTTATGGCTATTGTCATAAATGATGAAGTAGTTGGCGGGATCGGCATTCATCCTCAAGATGATATTCAACGCAAAAACGCAGAGTTAGGATATTGGTTAGCAGAACAACATTGGGGTAAAGGAATTATTTCCGCGGCAATTCCACTTATGGTGGAATATGGATTCAAAAATTTTGATGTCGATCGTATATTTGCCCGACCCTTCGGAACCAATATTGCTTCACAGAAGGTGCTCGAAAAGTCAGGGTTTAAACTGGAAGCACGATTTGAAAAAACACTTTTAAAGAATGGTGTTCTACTTGATGAATTAGTATATGCCATTAGAAAGAAATAGAGTGAATTTGTTGATAATCCTTTCATTTTAGCATTAATATTTCGGCTATTTTTATAGAATTAAATAGTTGAAATTATGACTGCAGAAAATCCCAAAAAACTTTTTTTACTCGATGCTTTTGCATTGATCTATCGTGCTTACTTTGCTTTTAGTAATAATCACCGCGTTAATTCAAAAGGCTTAAATACATCCGCTATTTTAGGTTTCACCAATACATTACTGGAAGTTCTGAAAAAGGAAAAACCAACACACATTGCTGTGGTGTTTGATACGTCTGAACCTACTGTCCGCCATGTTGAATTTGCCGATTATAAGGCAAACCGTGAAGAGATGCCGGAAGATCTGCGTACTGCTATTCCTTACATAAAAAGATTGATTGAAGGGTTTCATATTCCTGTGCTATATTCTAATGGTTATGAGGCGGATGATGTGATCGGAACACTTGCTAAGAAAGCAGAACAGCATGGTTATATAACATACATGATGACGCCTGATAAGGATTATGGTCAGCTTGTTTCTGATCATATTTATATTTATAAACCAGCACGATTGGGAAATGGAGCTGAGGTGTTAGGCCCTGCAGAGGTGTGTAAGAAATGGGAAATTCAAAATGTAGATCAACTGATCGATATTTTAGGTTTGATGGGAGATAAGGTGGATAATATTCCCGGAATTCCTGGAGTGGGTGAAAAAACTGCCATTCAGCTGATCAAAGATTTTGGCTCTATCGAGAATTTGCTTCAAAATACAGATAAGCTAAAAGGAAAACTGAAAGAAAAAGTGGAGTTGAATAAGGATATGGCTATTCAGTCGAAGCGCCTTGCTACCATCATTTGTGATGTTCCTATCGAATTTGATGAAAAAGCGCTAATGATGGAGGAGCCGAATAAAGAAGCACTGAAAGAATTGTTCACCGAATTAGAGTTTAGACGATTAGCGCAACAGATATTAGGAGAAGATATTACAGTAGCTGAACCCGAGATAGAAAAAGCCAAACCTGCTAAAAAATCAGACCCTAATCAAACGGATCTTTTTGCTGCGAATGATCAGGATCCTGTAGTAACGGAAATGCCTTTTGAAGAAGAAATGACCGCATTTCGCACTATCAAGGATGTGTCGCATCACTATCATTTGATCGATACAAAAGAAAAAAGAGTGGACTTGATCAATAATTTAAGCAAGCAATCGGTTGTTTGTTTTGATACCGAAACAACCGGTTTAGATGCGCATGTGGCGGAGTTAGTAGGTATGTCATTTGCTTTCAAATCAAATGAAGCATTTTATATACCTGTGCCCGAAGAAAAAGCGATAGCTCAGGAAATCGTGAATGAGTTTAAGCCCTTTTTTGAAAACGAACTCATCACAAAAGTGGGACAGAATATTAAATATGACCTTTTGGTTTTGAAAAATTATGGAGTAGAAATAAGAGGAAAGATGTTTGATACGATGATCGCTCATTTCCTTATTCAGCCTGATATGCGCCACAATATGAATGTCTTGGCCGAAACCTATTTGAGCTATTCACCGGTTTCCATTGAAACCTTGATCGGGAAAAAGGGGAAAGACCAATTGAGTATGCGTTCGGTGGATACAGAGTTGATCAAAGAATATGCTGCTGAGGATGCCGACATAACCTTGCAGCTGAAAGATGTTTTTGAGCCCATGCTAACCGAAACACATACGAAAAAATTATTCGAAGAGATTGAAATTCCACTAATACCTGTTTTGGCTGATATGGAATCGGAAGGTGTTACATTGGATAAGTCGGCTTTAAAAGAACTTTCTCAAAAGCTGGAACACGATATTCAGCATATAGAAGCAGAGATACAAAAATTGGCAGGAACTCCATTTAATGTGTCTTCTCCTAAACAAGTTGGGGATATTCTATTTGAAGTACTTCAGATCGCTGAAAAGCCTAAAAAGACAAAAACAGGACAGTATGCAACAGGGGAGGATGTACTTGTAAAATTGGTTGGGAAACATGAGATCGTTGGTAAAATATTGGATTATCGTGAATTGGTAAAACTAAAGAATACGTATGTAGACACCTTGCCTGAATTGGTAAATCCTACAACACACCGTATTCATACTTCCTTTAATCAAGTTGTGGCTGTAACAGGAAGATTAAGCTCGGATAATCCGAATCTTCAAAATATTCCTATCCGCACTGAGCGTGGAAGGGAGATCAGAAAAGCATTTATTCCAAGAGGAGAAAATTATACGCTTATGTCGGCCGATTATTCTCAAATAGAGTTGAGGATCATTGCCGAGTTGAGTGGAGATGAAGGCATGGTGGAAGCTTTTCAGCAAGGATTGGATATTCACGCGGCTACTGCTGCTAAAGTTTACAATGTGTATTTAGAGGATGTTACATCTGAAATGCGGAGAAATGCTAAAATGGTCAACTTTGGGATCATCTATGGAATTTCAGCATTTGGACTATCTGAACGCTTAAATATTCCCCGGAAAGAAGCGGCAGCTATCATCGATAACTATTTTCAGAAATATCCCCGCATTAAGGCGTATATGGATGAAAGTATTGAATTAGCCCGTGAAAAAGGATATGTAGAGACCATCATGGGGCGTAGACGATATTTAAGAGATATTAACTCCAGCAACCATACTGTCCGTGGTTTTGCAGAAAGAAATGCTATTAATGCTCCTATTCAGGGCAGTGCTGCCGATATGATCAAAATTGCGATGATCAATATTCATCATGATTTTAAAGTACAGAAATTGAAGTCAAAAATGATTCTTCAAGTGCATGATGAATTGGTTTTCGATGTATGGAACGAAGAAATGGATATGGTAAAACATATCGTTTCTCATCGGATGAAAACGGCTATGCCAACAATGAAAGTTCCGATGGAAATTGGTTTGGGTACAGGTCATAACTGGCTGGAAGCTCATTAGTTACGATTTATTTAGAAAAAAGTATTTGGGGCTGTAACTTTTATAGGGCTATTGCGTCCTAATCATGAACTTGCACAAAAAACGCTAAAAAATGACCGCAGAAGAATTCAACAAGTGTGTTGACTTATATGCAGATAATCTATATCGATTCATCCTTAAAAATGTAAAGGATGAAGAGAAAGCGCGCGATATTGTGCAGGATACTTATGAAAAGCTATGGATAAAGGTTTCTGAAGTAGAAAGCACCAATGCCAAATCTTACATGTTTACGACTGCTTACCGGACCATGATCGATCGTATCAGAAGAGATAAAAAGCAAGGTGATATGTCGGAAGCCAATATGTATAGTTTGAGTCACAGCCGTCAGTACAGCGATCTGAAAGAAATATTGAATGAAGCATTAGGTAAGTTGCCTGAGATACAGCGTTCTGTGATCATGCTCCGCGATTACGAAGGATATAATTATGCGGAAATAGGAGAGGTGACCGGGTTGAATGAATCGCAAGTGAAAGTCTATATTTTTAGAGCCCGCACCTTTTTAAAGAATTACATAGGTGCTATGGAAAACGTTATTTAAGAAAATGAATATTAATAAACATAACTACGAAGCCTTTTTCCTTGATTATCATGAAGGAAATCTTGCACCGCAAGAAGTGGCTGAATTGTTATTATTTTTAGAGCAGCATCCTGAGTTAAAAGAAGAGTTTGAGTCGTTTGAGAATTTTTCTTTAACAGATGATGAAATGAATATTTCGTTTAAGGGTAAATCGGAGCTAAAAAAGGAGGTTACCCCGGAGAACATTGATGAATTTTTGGTAAAAAAAATAGAAGGAGAATTACTTCCTATTGAGAATGATATTCTAGAACAGTATATAAAGCAACATCCCCATTTTCAAAAAGATCTTGAATTATATAAACGCGCAAAAGTAAGCCCTGATCATTCGGTCCTTTTTGATAAAAAATCGGATCTTAAAATGATCCCATCTTTATTGCCTTATCAACAAGAGTCGGCTTCTGATACAATACTGATCTCCTCATTGGAAGGTCTGTTAAGTGCCGATGAACAAAAAATGTTGGAAAAACAATTGATGTCAGATGCGGTATTAAATAGTGAATATCTCCTTTTTTCAAAAGCTAAAATAGTAGCTGATCCAGCTATTGTTTATCCCGATAAAGCGGAGTTAAAGCGCAACGAGAGAAAAGCTATTCCTTTTTATTATTATGTTGCAACTGCAGCATCAGTAGCGCTTCTTATTGGCTTGTTTACTTTTTTGAATAAGCCGGCTTCCATTGAAAATTATGCTTCAACGATTGATACTATTCAGTTGAAGGATGCAAATGCTGTAGCAGAGAATACAAGCATAAGCCTTAGTCCTGCGATTGAACAGGAAACGGCTACAGCTCTTGTGGCTTCAACAGAAAAAAAATCTGTTGTTAAAGTAAAAAAGAATAGATCTACTCAGAAGGAAGGAAATAAAATGCTGGCTTCTGTTCAAAATAGCACTTCAGAAAAGACTCTACAGAAAGAGAATCCGGAGCTGTCAACGGCCAATTCCGTTATTTCTAATGAAAATACACCATCTCTTGCGAATAACTCATCTAAGACTTCTACTGCTGAACAACAAAAGTATGTGCCCTCTATTAAGCAAGCCATAGGAAATGCGGAGTATCTTTCTTTAAAAGAAATGGCCGTGTCTAAGATCAAACAAAAAGCATTAGATGAGGATGAGGCTTTGCAACAGAAAAAAACAGGACGTTATAAAAAGCTTTCGGGCTGGGATTTAGCTCAATTAGTAGCAAAAGGGGTAAGTAAACTAACAGGAAAAGATATTAATGTTGATCCTTCCTATAATGAACAAGGAGAAGTAACAGCATACGCTCTGAATGCAGGGAAACTGGCATTTTCAGTAGGAAAATAAAAAGAGCCGGTTTAACCGGCTCTTTTTATTTATAGATCATATCTGAAAATAGGTTCCACATCATCAATCTCATCCATCATCACATTCAGATCAGTAATTAATCCATTGTTGAATCCATATACCCAACCATGGACTTGTAATTCCCCTTTTTTCCAAGCTCGTTGTACGATCCTTGTTTTTCCTAAGTTTTTAACTTGTGCAATTACATTCAGTTCAACAAGGCGGTTCTCTCTCTGCTTGATATCTGAAATGGCTTCTAATTCTGCCTTATTCTTCTCATATACTTCTTTAATGTTTCTTAACCAGTTGTTTACGAAACCATTGTCTTTGTTGCCCATCGCTGCAATTACCCCACCACAACCATAATGCCCACATAAGATAATATGTTTTACATGCAGTACCTCCACTGCATAATAGAGTACACTCAATAAGTTCATATCTGTATGTACCACCATGTTGGCAATATTACGATGTACAAATATTTCACCTGATTGCGTTCCGGTTATTTCGTTCGCAGGGACGCGACTATCAGAGCAGCCGATCCATAGATATTCAGGGTTTTGTCCTAGTGTTAAGCCTTTAAAATAATCTGGATCTTCTTTTAATTTTTGCTCCGACCATTTCTTGTTTCCTTCGAGTAATCTGTTATAACTGTTTTTCATAGATAATCTGCTTAATGTAAATTTAGAATTTATTTTCGGGTTTTACAATTATTGATTTAAATCCTTTTTTCTGAAGTCGATGTTATAGTTTACTGCTATTTGTAGATAATGTTTAGTTGTTTTATTAACCGTTTGTGCTAAATAGCCGAGTTGAATATTGCTTTTATTTGTGAATTGAAATCCAAGAGCTCCATACAAACGATTTCTGTCAAATGGTTCATTTTGAAAATGAATAAAAAGTTCATTGTAAAAGCTTGCAAAAAGTGTATTCTTAACTAGATCCTTTTTATTAAAAGGAATAGTTGCACGTAATAAATAGCGGATTCTATCTTTGTAATTAATTGTCTTATAGTTGTTGATCCACCTTTGTTCTAATCTGTATCGATGTTCAATTTGTACACGTCCGTAATTGCTTTTTAAACTTGTTTGTTGCCAGGTTCTGTGCTCCTCTGTATGCTGATCTTTAATTACTTCTCCATCATTAGCATAATTTGTTATCCATCCATATCCCCCTGTAAAAACAACACTTTTGTTTAAATGAAAATTCACTCCACCTCTTAAAAGGATCTGTTCTGTATTGGGATCTAATGAATAGCTTCTGAATTGAGCTTCTGAATGAAGACTCCATTTTTCATGAAGACGCGTTTGATTGAATACCATGATCCAATTGCCAAATTCCGAATTGGTTATTTGTGCATTGGTGGTGAGAGGAGTGATAAGTACTATCAGGTAGAGTATTGATCTCATAAAAAAGAAAAGGACAGCTCAGTATTATTTGAGCCGTCCTTTTGGTTGATAGGTTTTAAGCTAAGGTTTTAGCGAAATTTTTAAATTGAAACACTTTTGGTAGATCTTTGTTACATTTAAATGTAACATTTAGATCTTTGATATATCCATCAGCAATGTCATACACCCATCCATGTACTTGTAACTCTTGGTTATTTGACCATGCATTTTGAATGATGGATGTTTTGCAAAGGTCAAACACTTGTTCCATTACATTATACTCTACAAATCTATCTGCTCGAGCTTTTTCATCTGATATAGCATCTAACTCTTCTTGATATAAACGATATACATCTTTAATATGTCTTAACCAGTTGTCGATCAAACCATATTGCTTGTTGCCCATTGCTGCCATAACACCTCCACAGCCGTAATGTCCGCATACAATAATGTGTTTCACTTTTAATACTTCAACGGCATACGATAACACACTTAGCAAGTTCATATCGCTGTGTACAACCATGTTTGCAATGTTACGATGAACAAACATTTCTCCCGGCTCTGTTCCAGTGATCTCATTAGCAGGAACACGACTATCGGAGCAGCCGATCCATAGGTATTCAGGTGTTTGTCCTTTTGATAATTGTTTAAAGTATTCAGGGCTTTCCGTAAGTTTCGTATTTACCCATTTTTTATTGTTTTCAAATAATCGGTTATATGATTTTTCCATGATAATGCTTTTTAGTGTCCGGCTAATCCAGTGAATTCAGGAATAGCTTTTAATTCTAGTTTAATGTTCTTTAATTCTGCCGTGTTTTTGAAATCGTGTATGATCTCTAACACATCCAAGTCGATATTGTGTGATTTGCTTCCATCGATCACCACATTTGAGTTTTCTGGTAAATGACTTAAGGTTTGCATGATGCTTCCTTTGTTGAGGAATGTAACATCTTCTGCTAATGAGATAGTAATTAACTCGCCTTCACTATGCTTGTCCTTTTGAAAGAAGTAAGATCTTTTATAATTGTTTCTAAGAATAAAGAAAACAGAGACTGCCATTCCTATTCCAATTCCTTTTAATAGATCGGAAAATTGAATGGCTACTACAGTCACAATAAATGGTAAGAATTGATCCCATCCTAATTTATACATTGATTTGAATAAAGAAATTTTAGCTAGCTTATATCCTACTAATAATAGTAAGGCCGCTAAACAGGCTAGTGGGATTTTGTTCAACACTGTTGCTAGTCCGATAACACTTACTAAAAGGAGTACCCCATGAATAATAGCCGATAATTTTGTTTTTCCTCCTGCGTTTACATTTGCAGAACTTCTCACAATAACAGCTGTTAGTGGTAATCCTCCAATTAATCCTGAAACAAGATTTCCTAATCCCTGTGCTTTTAATTCTCTGTTGGTTGGAGTATTTCGTTTGTAAGGATCGAGTTTGTCAGCCGCTTCAACACTTAAAAGTGATTCTAGGCTGGCAATGATCGCAATGGTGATGGCCACTACATATACTTTGTAGTTTCCGAATGCACTGAAATTGGGAAGGGTAAACTGACCAATGAATTCATTTGCCGAATTAGCTACTGGTAAGCTTACTAGCTTCTCGCCCGATAAGTAAAGTTCCGGCTTACTCATTTTAAACCATTCGTTGATCACTATTCCTAAAATAACGGCTAATAATGCTCCCGGAACAATTTTAAAGAAACTATATTTCTTTAAAAAAGGGCGTTCCCACATGATAAGTATGAATAAAGAAATGGATGCAATAATGATAGCTCCCGGATGAACATGGTTGATAGAATTGATGATCTCAGAAAATGTATTCTCGCCATCCGCTTGAATAAAATCGAAATCTCCTTCATTGTCTTTGTCATATCCAACTGCATGCGGTAATTGTTTTAATATTAGGATAATACCAATTGCGGCTAACATTCCTTTGATCACACTGGAAGGGAAGTAATAACCGATGATACCTGCTTTTAAAAATCCCAAAGCAATCTGTATCAATCCGGCTAATACAACTGCCAGTAAAAAAGTATCATAGCTGCCTAATTGATTGATCGCATTTAATACAATCACTGTAAGACCAGCAGCCGGTCCACTAACACTTAAAGGTGAGCCACTGGAAATTGCAACAACAGTTCCACCCACAATTCCTGCAATGATACCTGAAAACAGAGGAGCACCTGATGCTAAAGCAATGCCCAAGCACAAAGGCAAGGCCACAAGAAACACTACTAATCCGGAAGGAAGATCGTTTTTTATATACTTAAATGTGATCCCTTTCCCAAAATCTTTATTCATAAAAATCAGTTTAGATAATACGTAAATTTTAACACACCGGTTCTTAGGAACTGATCTGTTGATAAAAACTCAAATTTTATTTCTAAACTAATTCGGGAGGGGAGTAAACGAATTTATCAAAACCCTGAAGTGTATTGTCGTTTTGATTGTTTATGTAGGAGCTGAATTTGATATAGCTGAATGAATTAAAAAATTCAAAATGATGGCAAATGTCGTCATCGGTTGGGAATAAGATCTTTTTTGCTTTTAATTTTTCTTCCTTCCCTTCTTTATTCTCTAATTCGTTTTCTTCTGTTTCTTCTTCAAGGTCTGTTAAAACATTGTTTTCTGTTTTAATTTTTTGTAAGGAAGTGTACACAATATTGCTAATGATCAGGATGCTAAAAAGCACGAGAACTAGACTAACGATCTTATATAGGTTTCTTTCCACTGTGTGCAAATATACAAAATTGCCGTATTATGCGAATGTTAAAATTTCCTAAAGTAAAGTTAATTTTACCTTAATGTAAACGGCTTCTCTCTCAACTACTTTCGTGGCATAATTAGTTAGTATGCTAAATACGAATTTTACTATTTTACTTGTTGATACCGATCAAGAGCATTTGAATCTGGTGGGGACACAGCTACGTGCAGATGGATTCGTTGTGTTTGCGACTTCTAATTCAAAAGAAGCTTTGAATTTAGCAAAGGAGCATACTCCTCATCTGATCCTCCTGGAATTAGTAATGCCCGAGTTGGATGGGATCGATATCTGTTTGGAGTTAAGAAAAAATGTCCTATTAGCTAATTCATTGATCGTATTCTGTTCCAATAGAAGTGAAGATTATTCACAAATAGCAGCTTTTAATGCAGGAGCTGATGATTATATCATTAAGCCGGTTAAAACAAGAGTCTTGATCACGCGTTTAAAAGCATTATTAAAGCGTTTGGCTACAGTACATGAACCAAGTGTAATGGTGCATGAAAAAGGACTTGTAATTGATCGTGAACGCTATTTAATATTCAAGGATGGAGAAGAGATCGTTTTGCCAAGAAAAGAATTTGAATTATTAGCACTTATGTTTGCCAATCCTCGTAAAGTATTTACACGAAAAGAAATATCAGAGCAGATTTGGGGTTATGAGATCTTTGCTAAGAATAGAACAATTGATGTTCACATCAGGAAATTAAGAGAAAAGTTAGGTGATCAGTATATTAAAACGATAAAAGGAATTGGGTATAGTTTAGAGTTATAAAAAAAGCCCCCGGAAATTCCGGGGGCTTTTTTTATGAATTATGAATGCTTATTAATTCATTACGATATTATACGTTGTGCCATTCAATGTAGCTGTTGCTAATCCATCGCATGCACCTGAACCGTAATCAAATACAATTGGGTAGTTTGGATAATCAGTTAATGTTAAGGTAAATACACCACTAACGATCCATCTGCATCCAACATTTACTCTTAACGCTGTATTAACAACAATAGAATACGCTGATCCTCCACCGGAAACACCGCTTGCAGTACCGGTAATCATATATACGTCATCAAAAATGTTTAAAGGAGTATTATAACCAGCATAAAATTCTCTGTTTTGGTTAGTGCTCCAAGTACTTGTTTGACCATTGGTTGGATGAGTAACGGATGCATTGTTTACAACCACATTATATACTAGATGCCCGGCAGAATTATGCCCCATATTAGTAATGGTTTGAGTTCCCTGAACATGATAGTCGTTATGGTAATAGTTTGACAATGTTACTGTAATAACTGTTGCAGAATCTTGGTATGGACCTGTAAATACAGCTGTAATTACACCTCTTCTGTTATTGCCGTCATTACATAAACAATTGCTTGTTCCAAAATCGATCACGACTGTTTTTGGCCATGTGGTAAGATCCCATGGTGAGATAGTAGCTGTTGCACAAGGAGCCATTGAAGATAAATTTGGTGTTCTCAATGTGTTCGAGCTGTCAGAAACAGTACTGATCTGTTTCCAGATACCAGCAAATGCGTTGTCTGCCACCGCATTGTCAGAAGCAGCATTGGCATCAGCCGGTTTGTCTTCTTCTTTTTTACAACCTGTGTAGAATAATGATGTTCCTGCAATAAGAGCAAATGCAGTGAATAATTTTAATGCTTTGTTTTTCATGTGAAGTAGTTTTTATTGGTAAACCAAATTTAAGAAATTTTATCGAATATCAGAAATGTGTGTGGATATTTATTCTTGTCATCAACAATTCCTTCTATTTTGCTGATTTCATACCATTTTGAACGATCCATCTCAGGAAAAAACGCATCGCCTTCAAATTTATTGTGAATTTGAGTGAGATAGATACGGTCTGCAATCGCAATACTTTGTTTGTAGATCTCCGCACCACCGATAATGAAGATCTCTTCATCCATTGTTTCTTTTGCTTTTTGAATGGCCTCTTCCACAGAACCGACAACAATAGCACCCGGTGCTTGATAGTCTTTCTGACGGGTGATCACAATATTCGTTCTGTTGGGTAATGGACGAAATTTCTCCGGAATGGATTCGTAATTCTTCCGGCCGGTAATGATGCAATGCCCGCTTGTCTTTTCTTTGAAATATTTCATGTCGGCAGGTAAGTGCCAAATGAGTGTGTTATCTTTGCCTATCACATTGTTTTCGGCAACAGCTACAATTATAGAGATCATATAAAAATTGAAAAGCCCTTCTTGTTAGGGAAGGGCTGCTTAAATTAAGCTACTTTTAATTTGTTGATACTTGATTTTTTTAGTTTGTCTTTTGCATAACGCAAGGTCACATTAAACTCCTTTATGCTTGAATCTGAAGGAAGGTCAAACATTAGATCAGTCATGATCGCTTCGCAGATAGAGCGTAAGCCACGTGCACCTAGTTTGAATTCAACCGCTTTTTCTACAATAAAATCCAATACACTCTTTTCAAAACTGATCTTTACTCCATCAATTTCAAAAAGGTGAACATATTGTTTGATCAAAGAGTTTTTAGGTTCACTTAATATTCGTTTTAATGTTTCTGCATCCAATGGATTCAAATACGTAAGAACAGGTAAACGACCGATCAATTCGGGGATCAAGCCGAAGTTTTTAAGATCTTGTGGCGATACATATTGCAATAAATTTTCTTTGTCAATATTCTCCGCATCCTTATTCATGTTGTATCCGATCACCTGAGTGTCTAAACGCTTCGCGATCTTACGTTCGATACCGTCAAATGCACCACCACAAACAAAGAGAATGTTTTTGGTATTCACTTGTATCATTTTTTGCTCCGGGTGTTTTCTTCCGCCTTGCGGAGGAACGCCTACAGTAGAACCTTCTAATAGTTTTAACAATCCTTGTTGTACACCTTCTCCTGAAACATCGCGTGTGATCGATGGATTGTCGCTTTTACGCGCGATCTTATCGATCTCATCAATGAATACAATTCCTCTTTCGGCTGCTGCTACATCATAGTCAGCTGCCTGAAGTAATCGGGAGAGAATACTTTCCACATCTTCACCAACATAACCTGCCTCCGTTAAAACAGTAGCATCGGCAATGCAAAACGGTACATTCAACACTTTGGCAATGGTTCTTGCCAATAATGTTTTTCCTGTACCGGTTTCTCCCACCATGATCACATTTGATTTTTCAATTTCAATGTCATCCTTCTGAGTGGTTTTATTTTGATTTTGAATGATACGCTTATAGTGATTGTACACGGCAACAGAAAGCACTTTCTTTGCTTCATCCTGTCCGATCACATATTCATCCAAATGTTTTTTGATCTCTGCCGGTTTTAAAAGATGCAGAGCGCTGAATCCATTGGCATTTTTTTGGCTTAGTTCATCGCGAACAATGTTCTGAGCCTGCGACACACAGTGATTACAGATATGCCCGGTTGTTCCTGCGATAAGGATCTCCACTTCATTCTTCTTACGACCGCAAAATGAGCATTTAATGTCTTTTTCTTCCTTTGCCATACTTGTTTTTTATACTTCTATTAAAAAATTAAATGGTTAACAACCGGAGCCATTAACCATTTAACACTTTGTCATTTCAAATTATTTTGTTTTGATCAAGATCTCATCTACCATTCCGTAAGCTTTTGCTTCTTCAGATGTCATCCAGTAGTCGCGATCACTATCAGCCCAAACTTTATCGTATGTTTGACCACTGTGTTTCGCAATGATATCATACAATTCTTTTTTCAACTTCTGGATCTCGCGAGCAGTGATCTCGATATCAGATGCTTGTCCTTCAGCACCACCTAATGGTTGGTGGATCATCACACGTGCATGTTTTAAAGCAGCACGCTTTCCTTTTGTTCCTGCGCACATTAAAACAGCACCCATTGACGCTGCCATGCCTGTACAGATCGTAGCTACATCCGGAGCAATGTATTGCATAGTGTCATAGATACCTAATCCTGCATATACTGATCCTCCCGGAGAGTTTAAGTAGATCTGAATGTCTTTTTTTGCATCAACTGATTGTAAGAACAAAAGCTGTGCTTGGATGATATTCGCTACTTGATCATCAATACCTGTTCCTAAGAAAATGATACGATCCATCATCAAACGAGAGAAAACGTCCATTTGTGCAACGTTTAACTGACGCTCCTCAATGATGTAAGGTGTCATGTTAGAGATATTATGTTTTGTGTAAGAATCAAATGTGTTTCCACTGATCCCTTTGTGCTTTACAGCATATTTTCTGAACTCGTTGTTATCGAACATACGTTTTAGTTTTAAGTTAGTTAAAAATGATTGTTAAAAGTACTAATCAAATTTTGAACCTCAAAAAAAATGTTGACTATTTGGCAGTATTAAAGAAGTCGTCATACGCAACCTCTTTATTTTCCAATGTAAACTTCGTTTTGAACAATGTCATTACTTTCTGACCATACACTTGCTCGTACAATTTTTTAGCTTCTTCCTGATTCGCCAATACACGTTTTGCTGTATCATTCAAATCATCATCTGTCATTGGCGATTGTGCCATACGACCGAATTGTTGCATGATCAGGTTTTTAGTATGCTCGATCACTTCTTCATTCGTAACATTGATGTTGTTATCTTTAATGATCTTGTTTTCGATCAATTGCCATTTTAAACCTTTAGCGTAGTTGTCAAATTCGCTATTTACTTGTTCTAAGGTAACCGGTTTTTCATTTACAGCAACGATCCAACGTTTTAAGAAGTCGGTTGGTAAATTGAAATTTACTTTTGTCATCAAGTGGTCAACCACGTCATTGTAAAATTTACGTTCGCTGTCATTTACAAACATAGCAGCCAATTCTTCACGGATCTTTGCTTTGAATTCTTCCTCGCTGTTAACTGCACCTGGACCGTAGATTTTGTCAAATAATTCTTGATTGATCTCAGCAGCTCCAAGGCGGCTGATCCCTTTTACTGTGAACTGTAATTTAGATGTTAACGTTTCAGCAGCAGCTTTATCAATTCCTAACATTGCAGCAAGGTCAGTTGCATTGTCTGACAATTGTTGTGCTTCAACTACTACTTTGTCATCTTTCTTAACACCAACGAACAATTTTTTAGATTGATCTTTTACTCTGTCAATGAATACAGATGATGTTTTAAAGATACCTCCAGCTAAGATCTCTCCATTTGCATCTAATTCAACAAAATCGCCATTTAATAGATCACCTTCAGCAGAAACTTCTACTTGTTCTACTTTTCCGTACCGTTTAGCGATGTCAGAAACGTATTTATTCACTAATTCATCATCGATCTTTACAGTGGTATATGTGAATTTATCTTTAGCAGATAATTCAAGGTCAAATTTTGGAGCCAAGCCCATTTCATAAATGAACTCAAATTCATTTTGATTATCGAAATCAACAGTGCTATCCGCTTTTGGCAATGGATTTCCTAAAACTTCGATCTTGTTTTCGTTGATATAGTTGTACAATGAATCATTCAACAGTTTGTTGATCTCATCAACCATGATCGATTTACCGTACATTTTTTTGATCATTCCAGCCGGCACTTTTCCTGGACGGAAACCCGGAACGTTCGCTTTCTTTTGGTATGTTTTTAAAGCGTCTTCAACTTTTGGTAAATAGTCGCCAGCAACCACTTTCACTTTTAATATTGCATTCAATTCGTCAATGTTCTCTTGTGTAATGTTCATTGTATGATATTATTTAATTGATAATTAATTTGTTCTAAAATTTTAAGGGACACAAAAGTACGATTTTTTTTAATAAATCGGTCTTTTTTAAGGCAATTTTAGGGTGATGTAAGTGGCTGTAAATAAGTAGCTTGTGTGCTTACCAGCCGGTGGTCAATAGTTTTTTTGCCCCATTGATCCCACATTTCAGATATTGGTGGTAAGCTTCTGCTGCGCGTTGGTGGATCTGTTGGTTACTTTCTTTTAAAAGCCAGCCATCAATAGCTGCTTTAAGTGTATAGGCTTCAGGGCACATTAAGTTAGTGGTCCAAAGCAGGGGATAGGCTCCGGCAGCTTTTAGGCCTTCTCTGTAGTAGATCTTGCTGGTGCAAGCTAAAATGATCACTTCTTTTTGTGCTTTGTTCTTTTGTTGAGGGTATTCATCGATCGTAAAATCCATCAATCCATCGTGACCCACATAAGAAACTAATTGAGCCTGGTTCAGATCAATTGTTTTGTCTCTTACCATTAAGGTATCAGTTGAATTGCCTGAAGCAGTACGGAAAAAATCTTCATTGCATTTTTTGATCTTATCACCTTTGTAAGCATCGGCCACTATGTAAGCATCTTGAGTGATGTGTTTGAAGATGCATCGTTCTAAAATAATAGGTGAAACAGCTTTTCTTTTGGAGATCAATTTCCATTCAGCCGAATTTTTGAAAAATGTACGAACTCCATAGCCGCATCCCCAGTAAAGATTATTATCCGGATCATTCCCATTTCCGATCTTTTTAGGTACGGGAACAATGCCTTGGCTATCATTGTCACACAATGCTACAAACACATGAATGATCTTTGTTTCTGCATTGAGTGGTAAGCAGAAACCAAGTAAAAACGTTATGAGTAGTAGTTTTTTCATTAGAGAATAAAAATAGCGGCAATGATCATAACGATAATGATCACAATATATTGCCACACATCCGGGAAGTATATTTTAACATATTCCCAGGCAGTTTTAGGCTTATCTTTTTCTTCCATTTTATTTGAAATGTTGTTTTACAGAATCTAGAAATTCATCAAAAAAGGCGGTGTTGCCGGCTACAATCTCTCTTCCGAATAAATAATTTTCTCCACCATTAAAATCGGTTACTTTTCCTCCTGCCTGTTGAACAATAAATGCTCCTGCAGCCACGTCCCAGGGTTGCAGGCAATATTCATAAAAGCCTTCAAATCTGCCACATGCCACATAGGCTAGGTCTGTGGCGGCTGATCCTAATCGTCTCAATCCATGCGTGTGTTTCATGAAATATTTGAACAGCTCCATGTATTCGTTCAAACGGCTGTAGTCATAGTAAGGGAAGCCTGTTGCGATCAATGAGCCGGATAATTTATCGATGTTGGATACACGGATCTCTTTTTCATTCAAATAGGCTTTGCTGCCTTCCCAGGCATAAAAGCATTCATCAAAATTTACTTCATAGATAACGCCCATTACCAATTGTTGGTCGCGCATTAAAGCAATACTAATAGCAAAGCAAGGCAGTCCGTGTATAAAGTTAGTGGTTCCATCAAGCGGATCGATGATCCAGTTATAGTGTTCTCCTTTTTTTGTAGATGTTCCTTCTTCGGCAATAAATCCTGCTTCCGGCAATAGTTTTTCCAGCCCTTCAATGATCATCTTCTCCGATGTTTTGTCTACATAGGAAACAAAATCATTCTTCCCTTTCACCTCTATCTTTTCAGTATTGAATTTATGACGCTCCAAACGGATAAAGTTTCCCGTTTGCTTGCTTAGATCACAAACCTGCTTGCAGAGCAGTTCCAAATTTATTGGCATAATTTTTTATTGTTTGACACAAAGTTAAGGGATTAAGCATATGCTTATTTCAAGCGACTGGAAATATTTTCATAATTTTGCAATAATAATGACCATTCAAGCACATTTTCTTACTCCTTCAAAGATCAAGATATTTTTTGTTTTGATCTTCTTTTCGTTTTCTGTCTGGTCACAAACACAAAAATTTAATGTTCGTTTGATCCTTGATATTAATGAAGGCGATCTAACCAATGTTTGGGTAACCATTACCAAGGGAGGAGCTACCTATCGTACGATCAACCCGAATAAGACAAAGTATTTAGTAGAGTTTGATCTGGGAGGAGAATACTTAGTGACTGTAACCAAGCCGAATTATATAAGTAAAAGTGTTATCGTAAATGCTGATGTGCCTGCAGGACGTGAAAAGGAAGAGTTTGCTAAGTTTGATGCTACGATCACATTGAATAAACAGCCCGAGGATCAGGAGATATCTTATACACAGCCGGTAGGAAAAATAAAGTATAGCTATACAGCAGGAGATTTTGATTTTGATACGGAATACATTGAGCAGGCGAAAGTGATGCAAAAAAAGGCAGAAGCGAATCCAAAGCCAAAGCCAAAAGTTGAAACGCCAAAACCTGTGAGTAATCCAATTCCGGTGGAAGTAAAACAACCTGAATATAAGCCGGAGCCCGAAAAGCCAAAGCCGGTAGTAGTTGTTCCTGATGTCCCTCAAAAGCCGATCGTAAAAAACAAGGAAGAAAAAGTGATACAAAAGGATAGGCTAAAGATCACCCTCATTATAGTTAAGATCAATGAGGAATCCTATTTGTACAAAAAAGAAGAATATACGTGGGGAGGAGTTTATTTTTATAAAAATGGGATCAATATAACCGAAGGGACATTTAATAAAGAAACGGAGTAAAGCTACTCCGTTTCTTTTTATATCAAAACTCGATCTTTAGCTCTTTCTCAAATCGCCCTTCATTTGTCATACGCGCATAATAAGTTCCTTCAGGAAGATCTTTTGTGCGAAATGTGTAGTAGATCTTGTGTTCTCCTACGTCATGTGCTATATCTTTGAACACTATTTGCACCAGTTCTCCTGATGAATTGTATATCGCAAATGTAACATGACCTGTCGCATTTAGTTTGTAATCAAATATTCCTTCAATTTTTAGTGGTTTCCCAATGACTGTGCTTTCGTCCATCTGACGGTAAGTGATATTGTAGCTGGGAATCGGCCGGCCTGTTACTTCTGAAACATAGTTTCTTAGTCCTTTTACAACAGA
This sequence comes from Bacteroidia bacterium, assembly GCA_016786925.1. Classification (GTDB taxonomy): domain Bacteria; phylum Bacteroidota; class Bacteroidia; order 2-12-FULL-35-15; family 2-12-FULL-35-15; genus 2-12-FULL-35-15. The sequence continues at coordinate 32,654 of JAEUTU010000021.1, read as the reverse complement.
TTCTTCTCCACCGTAAATAGAGGCAAGCGATTTGTTATCGGAGATACACCATACAGCTTGTTGTGCTGTATAGTTTTCGTAATATTTATTTTTATCGATGAATTGAGCAAGTTTGATGAGGTTACTATCTGCCATTACTCCAACAGCATAGTCGGCATTCTTTACTGGACAAGCATTGCCTGCCTGACAGCACATTCCATTCACAGGTAAATTTTTTTGTTGATTGCCATATACGATCATTTCCTGAGCTTGTGTTACCAGAATATCTTGCTGTTTGTTATCTTTTGAATCAAGTCGCCTGCCGGCTTCCAGCTTTAAATTAATCGAATTCGGAGTGTTGTTTTTGATCTTCATTTCGATCACTTTACCGGTGTAGCCACCTTTGCTTTTAATTATGAGTTTGATGAGCCCGCGTTTAGCTGCCTCTTCAATAGAGATACTTCCGAATGATAGAATAGGTGAAGCGCAAATGGTTGCAGCGGTAAACAACCATTGAATGGATGTTGTGGGTTTCATGATTCCTCCTTTTTTAAGAACGTTTAATTCATAACGGAGAAATGGAAAAAAGTTACATGCTTGTTAAAATAATTTCCAGATAGTTTCGGTTAGTCCAATGTAAATTCCGTCTTCCCGTATCTCTATCGGGTAGGTGTCGGCACAATCACCACCACCACTTTTGGCGCGCCCTGTTTTAAGATCGAAGTGGTAACGGTGAACAGGACAAACTACAGAGTTTTCGCTGGTACAATGTCCTCTGCTTAGTGATGCACCATTGTGTGGACATTTATCTTGTATAGCGAAAAAGCCTTCAGAAGTATTGGCAATGCAGATCTTTTTATTGCCAATGTTCATGCTGTTCAAGCCACCTTTATTTACAAAGTTGTTGGCAGCAGTTTCATTCTCGAATAGTTTATACCAGTGTATTTTTTTTTTGAAAAACATATAGCAAGTTACTATTTATTTCTTCTTTTTATCATCGAGTAATCTAAATAGTACAGCAGTTTTATGGAGAAACTGTTTGTTTGTGGAGAGTTAAACATCATGTCCGCATTTTTTGCATAACTGCGCACAATCTCTCTTCCGAATGTATAGATCGAGTTTTTCCATACCACACTCACTTCACTTCCCGGAGAGAATCTCCATCTATAAACAAGGTCAATATTGAATGCATTGAAATTTACGTTTGAATTTCCGGCATATAAAGGCGAATCAAATAATTTTCCTTTGTCACTCAAAGTATAGTATTGCTGGTAATCTGCTTTCGACCAGTAATGACGGGCACGCAATGTTAAAGCCATCAGACTGGTGAATTTATAATCAACACTTAACGTGTTGGTGATAGTTTCCAGATTTCTTCTTCCGAAAGTGATCACATCTTCAGCAGCGTCATAATTCACAAATCCAATATCATCATTAAAATACTCTCTGTTTATATTATAAATGAATAAAAGTCTGTTGCTTGCTCGGTAACGAGGTGAAACATTGAACATAAAATTGTAGCGGTTATTCTCTTCGAAGTAGCGATAATTAACAGATACATCGATAGCAAATTTTTTACGATAATCGGTAGATATCCAGTAATAACCCATATAATCTTTTGGATATTCATAATAACGACCGGTTATTCGGGGTTCCCAGTGATCGTAGGTTATGATTGGTTCTAAATTAAAACCGCCACCCATGGATAAAAAGTTTCTAAAGTTGGTGTACATATCGCCCCAGATATTGTAGTTCCATAACATTCCCGGAGTGTATAGGCGCGAATATCCTGTACCGATCTCTGCTCTTAAATTATTAATACGCCAAATCGGTTTAAAAATGTTGTAGCTGCCGTATATAAACGTTTCAAGTGTGTTATTTTGAAACTGAATACCCATGTCATTTGGGTCATACTTATCGCTTTTAACTGAGATGTTTCCTCCATATTGCCATTGACCACTGATCTTGCCCAAATTAACAAAGTATTTGTATCCCAATACGGGTGTGGAATCGGCATAATACAATTGACTTAACGCTCCATTTCCATTGATGGCATAAGTATTATTCTTATTCGCGAATTTAAATTCGGTTCCGGTAACATTGGCATCATAATCGGAACCGTTGCGGGTAACATTGGTGTTGATCAAGCTGATGTATGAATTGTTCTTCAGCGACTGATCGAATACCAGAATATTGTAATTGGTAAGTGGGGAAGTTTCTATTTTTCGGGTATTTCCGAGTGAGTCGGAGATTGTTGCAAACATTGGTTTGGAGGTAGCGTTAAAAAAACCGATCCCTAAACCTTTTTGAGTTCTTCCTGAAATTTTAGTGGCATTTAATAACTGAGATGTTCCAGGATTCTCTTTTATATATTCATTCTCATTCAATTCGGAATAGGGTTTGTAATAATTAAGTGGTTCACCTCCAATCCTTCTGGAATAAAAAAGTTCAGCACGGTTAAAGAGCTCAGTCCCTTCGGTAAAAAATTGCCTATTCTCGTTGTATTGTACTTCAAAAGGGGAGAGATTTAGCACTCTATTATCACTTTGCACTTGTCCGAAATCGGGCACCAAGGTCATATCAAGAGTAAAACTTTCATTGATGCCGTATTTAATATCCATACCACCATTGAAGGAATAGCTGTTATTGCTTTTCCCGGCTTGGTTGTAAGGGTAATTTTCTAAATAGGCCGAAACGTAGGGTGTAATGGATAAACGCAGAGGCGATTTAATATTTTCAATACCTGTAATGTCACCAAACTGATTCACAAATCCATTTACTTGCGGATTCACTTCATTCCAGAAAGAGTCTTCCCTTGTTCGCCTCACTTTTCTTAAAAAGTTGATGCCCCAATTTTGTTTGTCAACTTTTGGAAAACGTAATGCAGCGTATGGGATCTTAAATTCTGCTACCCAACCTTGTTCATTAATTTTGGTTTGGCTAAACCAAACAGCATCCCAGTTAAAATCCTGATTGCCACCTGATGAGTAGCGTGCATCTATTTGGACATTGGCAGCAGAAACAAAAAAGCCATATCCATTGAGATCGTCATTGTAGGTGTCAATCACAAATCCGAATAGGTCGGCATTGGCTTCATTATCACGTGTGGTCAATTCGCGGAGAATACTGTCAGGTTTTTCATCATACATCATGGCTCCAATATAAATGGCTGCATCATCATAAATGATCCGTACTTCCGTTTTTTTGTTTGCATTGATTCCCGGTGTAGGTGAGCGCTGAATAAAATCGCTTGCTAATTCGGCATTTTTCCAGGCTTCCTCATCTAATATTCCATCAATTTTTGGAGAACTGGGAATCCGGATAGCTTTTACTTGTTTAGGAGCAATTCCATAAACAGAGATAGCTGTCAACAAAACAAATAATATGAGGTTTAGCTTTTTCAAATTTATTCTTCGTAAGCAAAAGTACTTACAAACGCTTAAATAGTTGCATGGATTACACTAATGGTCAAATATCTTGTATGAATGGATGACGTACAATGTCGGGAAATATTAGTATTTTTGCCATCTGTTAAAAAAATGAAAAAAGTAGCATTCCATACCTTAGGTTGTAAACTCAACTTTTCAGAAACAAGTACCATTGCCCGTTTATTTCAGGAGAATGGCTATGAAAAGGTAGATTTTACGGCTCCCAGCGATGTATATGTCATTAATACATGCTCTGTAACATCAAATGCTGACAAAGAGTGTAAGCAGATCGTGAAAAACGCACTTTCTGTTTCGCCTGATGCGTATGTGGTGGTGGTGGGTTGCTATGCTCAATTGAAACCCGAAGAGATTGCGAATATTGATGGAGTAGACCTTGTGCTTGGCGCCTCAGAGAAATTCAAGTTATTGAATTATTTGAGTGATCTGAATAAGCGCTCCAAGGCAGAAGTATTTAGTTGTGAGATCGAAGAGGCTGATTTTTTTGTGGATTCCTATTCTTTTGGTGACAGAACACGGGTGTTTTTGAAAGTGCAAGACGGCTGTGATTACAGTTGTTCTTTCTGTACAATTCCTTTGGCACGTGGAGCCAGCAGAAGTGACAGTGTTGTCAATGCGGTAAAAAATGCTCATGACATTGCTAAGCAGGATGTAAAAGAGATCGTATTGACCGGGGTAAATCTCGGAGATTTTGGCAATAATGCCAGTAAAGAAGGAAATCGTAAGCAAGAAACATTTTTGGATCTGGTTCAAGAGCTGGATGAGGTAGAAGGAATAGAGCGTTTTCGTATTTCCTCCATTGAGCCGAATTTATTAAATGATAAGGTAATTGAGTTTGTTGCGGGCTCAAAGCGTTTTGTCCCTCATTTTCATATTCCGCTTCAATCAGGAAGTAATCAGATATTAAAAGCGATGCGCAGACGTTATTTGCGCGAATTATACAGCGACAGGGTTGCCAAGATAAAAGCGCTGATGCCACATTGTTGTATCGGTGTGGATGTGATCGTTGGTTTTCCTGGTGAGACAGATGAAGATTTTCTGGATACTTATAATTTTCTGAACGAACTGGATATCTCCTATTTGCATGTGTTTACTTATTCAGAACGTGATAATACGGATGCCCTTTCAATAAAAGAAGTTGTTCCTGTTGCTGTTCGTAAAAAACGCAACAAAATGCTGCGCATTCTCTCTGCTAAAAAAATACGCCATTTTTATGAGCAGCATTTGGGAGAAAGTCGTGTGGTATTGTTTGAGGGCGACAATAAAGAGGGTTTTATGCATGGTTTTACCGATAATTATATTAAAGTAAAAACACCTTATGATGCATCGTTGGTGAACCAATTAAAAATGGTTAAACTAAAAGAGCTGGATGCGGATGGGCAAGTACTAGTGGAGATACTGCAAGAGGAACCTGTATCACATTGATACGAAAAAAAAACGGCATTTTCAATACCTGTTAATAATTCTAAAAACTTTCTTTTTTTCAACAAAAAAAGCCTCAAGTTCAATAAAATCAAGTGTTTGTTATTAACAGTAAAATGCTCTAATCCATAGCACAAAGCATTCAAGTATATTTGAGTATCAAACAAAATTTGAAACAGATATACGATGCTAACACGAATCTCTTTAATTAACTCGAAAGGTTACGGCAAAGCCGAAATGAAGCTGGACAATTGTGATTCTATCCAATTGGTGGGACCGAACAATATTGGTAAAAGTACCTTGATCTATGCACTAAACTTCTTGTTTGTGGTAGATGGACAAAAAATGTCATTCTCCGGTCAACGTAAAGGCGATAAAGAAACCATTCATCACTACTTCCCGACACATAACAAGAGCTTTTTGATCTTCGAGATCAATAAAATGGGCTATTACTGTATTCTTGTAAAACGTAATACTGACGGGGAGTTGGAGTATTATAAGATCGAAAGTGAATATAACGAGGAATACTTTTTTGAGAATGAAGGAGCGCACCAGCGTTTGTTGAGTTTTGATGAGGTATTGGAGCGTTTGATCCAGCGTGGGGTATTGCATAGCAAATTTGCTACTAAGTCGGATGTGTTCAACCATGTGTATCATCGCGGAAATAAAAACAATGCTGTTGTTTGGTTGGAAGATACTGTAAAGGCAGACGGCTTGAGTAATAACTTTTCAAAGGTTTATCGTTATTTGATCAACTCAAAATTGATCACCAACAAGACCTTGAAGGAATCATTGATCATTGCAGATAACCGTGAGAATGAAGGGTTGAACTTCTCTCAAAAGAATAAAAAAGACATCATTGACTTGTTACGCATCAATGAGGAGATCAAGAGTATCAAGTCGGTTAGAACCGATTTTCTTGAATTCCGTGAGTTGGTGAAAATGCACCAATCCAAAACGGTGATCGTTTCTGAATTGTTGTATGCTTTCAATAATGCCTACACCAGTGCAATTCCTGAATTAGAAATTTCTTCCGTTGAGCGTGGCCGTCATATCGCTGCTATTCATAATGAGATCAATGAGATCTTAAAACCAAAGGAGTTGAATTTTGCTTCTTACATCGGTGAAAAGAATGCCGAGATCAAGAACAAGACCAACTATTTGAATGAAAAACAACATGAGTTGGATGAGATCAATAAGTTTGAAAGCATTGAGTTTTTAAAAGAATCCTTAAAAAATCTAGATAAAGAACGTAAGGAAATTGAAACACGTTTAACAACGATCGAATCTCAAAAATTATCGAGTAAACATTTAGAGTTCCGCTTAGAAAAGCTGAATGATAAGATCGCATCGGTTGAGAACCAGATCGAGAATTATAACAACTTATTGATCCACAAGATCACCGATGATGAGAAAGCAAAACAGTTGTTAAATGCTGTATTGTCGGAACAAGTAATGAGCTTGCCAAGCAAACAGATTAAGAAGCCGATCAAAAAGATCTCAGAAAAATTGATGACTATTTTTGATGGTGAGATCGATATCACAAAAGGTTTAGAGCTTACAGAGTTCAGATCAGTTAAGGAATTAAAAGAAGAGTTGAAGTCGCTTCAGTTAGAGAAAAAACAAACAGAAGAGCTTTTAAAAACCGTTGTTGATAAGGAAAAAACTGATTTTAAATTAAAATCAATTTTGGGTGAGATCGAGGTGATCAAAGAGAAGATCAAAGCGATTGAAACAAAACCACAATTAGAGCGTGCCTTGAAAGGTATCTTTGAAGAGATCAAAAATTTGAATGAAGATAAAAAAGAATTAGAACTTCATTTGAATGAATTGGTAAAAGAGATCGCCTCGAAGCAGATCATGTTGGATAAGCTGAATGAGGAAAAACGTAATTTAGAATTGCGTGTAAAAGAATTGAAAGATCGTAAGTTGGAGTTGGAAGGTATTGATGTAGAGCCACGCGAATACGAAACGAATGATAACTTAGATTACATCTATTCGAAGATCCAGATCCATCAAAAAGATCGTCATGATTTAAAAACAAATAAGGATCTAACGTTCGAGAACTTAAAATACCGCTTACGCAGTAGTATTGCTGATGAAGAAGAGTTTATCAAATTTGTGGAAGAGGAAATAGCTTGTTTAAGTGATAAGGAAAGAAGTATTGATGGCTTGTTGTCATCTATCTCCACACAATTTGCAAATCCTGCATTTACTTTGATCAAGCGTTATGAAGAATTTAAGCAATTCGTTTATAACAAATTCAATACAAAATTAGCTACAACTCGTATTTCTAATATTGAGTCATTAAAGATCGATTTGATCGACAATGAGCGAATTTTAGGTGAATTAAAACAGATCTCTTCTATTCAAGAGTTTAACGGTCAGATGAGCTTTGATTTTGATCAATCAGAGAATTTAAAAGTGTTGAACACGTATTTGGATAGCGGTAAAAAAGTTCATTTTGATGAGTTGTTCAATATTGAGTTATTGTTAGAGATCAAAGGAACTGAAAAGCGAGTGGATCTTGCCAATCAGGTAGAGTCGGATGGAACTGACCGTATGATCCGTTTGGTGATCATTATGGCGATCATCAACCGTTTAGCTATCACTGATGAGCAAAACAAGATCACCTTGTTTATTGATGAGGTTGCAACGATCGATAAACAAAACCGTCCGGAGTTGGTGAAATTCTGTAATGCACACAATTTCATTCCAATTTTTGCTGCACCGGATGCAGTAGAAGGATTTAATAAATATTACTTTATCTACCCTTCAAAAGGTAAGATCAATATCAATGAAAAACAAAATGCTGTTATTGTTGAACGTAACGGAGTAGTTGAAAAAGCTGTAAAAAAGAATTTGAACTAAGATGAAAGCAGAACCAAAAACCATACTGCGATTCCTGTTAGAGCACTACGAGGTTATAGCTGAATTGTTTGAAACGCAAGCCAATGAAGGAATTATTCCTCATGAGGTATTGACGCAAATAATTGCAAAACACGAAAGTGATATTAGATCGCAGCTATTAGAATATAAGATTCTTTCACCGGTAAACGATAATTATGAGATACGCACCGTATATTATAATTTGATCGAATTCATCTTGAGTGAATTCAAGCCAATGTTGCCGGAAACGATCGAGAAGTATCACACTTCGATTGCTGAATTGTTCCGTAAGATCAAAGAAAACATCAATGGTGATAAAGTAACTTTGAGTCAGCGTTTGAATGATCTTGCTATCGAGATCCGCTCATTCTACGAAATGGTGGAACGCAATACACAAAGTTTGTTGCAGGAAACCCGTGAGCTGAAAGCGAATGTGAAAAAGATCGATTACCGTGAGAAAATTGTTCGTGCTTCCCGCTGGATCGATGAATATATCTTGCCTTTGAATAAGATCCTGGATATTAATCATTCAGCTTCTGTAGCTAATAAATTGTATGAGATCTCAGAATATTCAAATAAATACCGTTTGAATTTTGATGATGAGAATTCCCGTCAGCAGTTTGAACGTTTGTATTTTCAGTTAATTCAGGTGAATGATAATTTATTACGTCAGTCGAAAATTTTGACAAATGAATTATTGCCATTGATCGAGCGTATCCGTACAGAGTCGATCATTCTTACCGGCTGGATCACCTTCTTGAAAAATCCGTACAAGCGTAAAGTGCCTAAGTTGCTTAAACGTAAAGAGGTTTCTATTTACTCGAATGAAACATTCTTTAATGCATCTGAAATTTTTGAACAATTCAAAAATGAAGTGGATGTGTATTTTGAGGAAGATGTTATAGATTCTGAAAAATGGATCTTTGATAAAGATCATTATACCAAAAAATTAAAAGATAATTTACCGGTAGAGAATTTCTTTAAATGGTGTAGTACCACTTTAAAAGAAGATTATAAGAAAGTGGAGATCGAAAAATTCTTTGCATTGACCATTCTTGCTTTTGATGAAGATATTGAGAGAGACTATGGCAAGAAAGCTGAGTTTGATAAGATCAAAATTAACGACCTAACATTAACAGTACCTAAACTAACAATAGAAAAGCAAAATGGAATTTCCTAATCATCACCGCAGCATAGTAGAAGATCTAATGGCAGGTAAATTTTTATTGCCACAGGACAGAACGTATCAGGTTTTGAAAGAACATGAACAGTCATATACTTACTTTTTTAAGGCTTCTTTTAATTATGAGTTGCGTTTAACTCAGGATTATGCCTATTTGGTATCGGAGGAGTCACAAGAAATGTTATCTCGTGATATCTGTATTTTTATAGCTTTATTGAGCTATGAATTAGATCGCGATGGAAAGAACTTTATTGAACGTATTCAGTTCAGTGAGTTTGAGGTTGAGGAGATCGAAAATTACTTTACTAATTCGGCTTATATCGATCTTATCTTGTCTAATAAACAATTGAAGGATACAGATTCCCGTAAAAATTTCATTAATACACTAAACCGTAGAAATATTATTGAAAAAACAGGTGATAACCGTTTTATCTTTACCTCTGCTCACAAATTCTTTATGGATTTTGCTTGCGATATCGTGAAGTATGAAAATGCAGAAAAAGAGGAATAAACACTTCTTGTACATATTGAAAAGGGGCTTTTTGCCCCTTTTTTTATGCTCCCGGTCGAAATTAGGATCAGACTGACTAAAATCATGTTCTTTTTATTTTTAATTATAAATTCAATTGATTAGATTTGCTTTAATGAAATCGATAAGCAAGTCCTTTATCATTGATATCAAGCGCATTACTAAGCGCAATCCGGAGTAGATATATACTCTGATCTGAGCATTCTGCTCAACTGTTTTTCATTACGAACCTTATAAATTTAATATATGCCTATTTATCATAAATTGGGGAATTTACCCCCTAAGCGCCATGTAATATTTGAGAATCCTAAGGGAGGATTTTATTACGAGCAATTGTTTGGTACGGAAGGATTTAATTCTCATTCAACATTGATGTATGAGATCCATCGTCCAACACAAGTAAAAGAGATCATTAAATCGTATAGTGTTGCTCCAAAGATTGCTATCGAAAAGAATATCAAATCACTTTTATTGAGCGGATTTGATGTAGCGCCTGCAGCTGATTTTTTAGAATCCAGAAAACCAATGCTGGTGAATGGTGACTGTCTGATCGGTTTGTCGGCTCCAACGAAATCACTTCGTGAATATTTCTATAAAAATGCAGATGCGGATGAGATGATCTTTATCCATAAAGGAAAGGGTAAGTTGCGTACATTCCTTGGAAATATTCCATTTGAATATGGTGATTATTTGATCATTCCACGTGGTATGATCTATCAAATGGATTTTGAAACAAGCGACAATCGTTTGTTCTATGTAGAATCATTCGCCCCATTCCATACGCCTAAGCGTTACAAGAGTTCATCCGGACAATTATTGGAGCACTCTCCTTTCTGTGAGCGTGATTTTAAATTACCGACAGAATTAGAGACTTTCGATGAGAAAGGAGACTTTGTCATTAAGGTGAAAAAAGAAGGAATGATTCACGAAATGGTATATGCTACACATCCTTTTGATGTAGTAGGCTGGGATGGTTATAATTTCCCTTATGGATTCAGTATTCATAATTTTGAACCGATCACAGGTCGCGTTCACTTACCTCCTCCGATACATCAAACATTTGAAACATCCACATTTGTGGTTTGTTCATTTGTTCCTCGTATGTACGATTATCATCCAAAAGCAATTCCAGCACCGTATAACCATAGTAATGTGGATAGCGATGAAGTATTGTATTATGTAGATGGTGATTTCATGAGTAGAAATAATATTAAACAAGGACATATTACTCTTCACCCAAAAGGAATTCCTCACGGACCGGCTCCTAGAGCGATGGAACGTAGTATTGGTCAGAAGGATACACAAGAATTAGCAGTAATGGTAGATACTTTCCGTCCATTAATGGTGACCGAAGAGGCAATGAAAATAGACGATGGAAAATATTATAAATCTTGGGTAGAATAATAATTGGCTGATGTGATAATTGGTTAATGAGATAATTAAGAATTGTATATGCATTTTACAGATAATCCAAAGTATAAGAACAATGTGATTCTAAAGCTGAGTTTCGAATTAGCTGTTAAGGTCATTAAGTTTTCAGAAGAATTGGATGTTTTAAGGAAGTATACAATTTCTAATCAAATATTAAGGGCTGGTACATCAATAGGAGCAAATATTAAGGAAGCGCAAAATGCAGAAAGTAAAATTGATTTTGTTCATAAATTGAAAATTGCATCGAAAGAAGCAGACGAACTTGAGTATTGGCTGTATTTGTGCAATGAGGTAGAAACGTATCCTAATGCTGATTATTTACTAATCGAATTAACTGTAATTAAAAAACTATTAAATAAAATAATTTCAACAAGTAAAAATGTTAAACCTATAATTAGCGAATCATCAAATTAGCTAATTATCTAATTAGAATTATTATGGCAAAAGAAGTAAAAAGTGTAGAATACGGTTTAGAGAAAATATTTGAAGGCGCACAAGATTTCCTTCCATTATTAGGAACCGACTATGTAGAATTTTATGTGGGTAATGCGAAACAAGCAGCCCATTACTATAAAACTGCATTTGGATTCCAATCCTTAGCTTATTCAGGCTTGGAGACAGGAGTTAAAGATAAAGTATCCTATGTATTGCAACAAGGTAAGATCCGTTTGGTGTTAACTACTCCATTAACTAGTTCTTCTCCATTGAATGATCATTTGCGTAAGCATGGTGATGGTGTAAAAGTGATTGCACTTTGGGTTGAAGATGCACGTTCAGCATGGGAAGAAACAACAAAAAGAGGTGCTAAATCATTTATGGAACCAACTGTTGAAAAAGATAGTTTTGGTGAAGTAGTTCGTGCTGGTATCTATACCTACGGAGAAACAGTTCACATGTTTGTTGAGCGTAAAAAATATGATGGTCCATTCTTACCTGGATTCCAAAAATGGGAAAGCGACTATAATCCGGAGCCATTGGGTTTAAAATACATCGACCACATGGTTGGTAATGTGGGTTGGGGAGAAATGAACCAATGGGTAAAGTGGTACGAAGATGTAATGGGATTCGTAAACTTCCTTTCTTTTGATGATAAGCAGATCCATACGGAATATTCAGCGTTGATGAGTAAGGTGATGAGTAATGGAAATGGTCGTATCAAGTTCCCAATCAATGAACCGGCAAAAGGGAAAAAGAGATCACAAATTGAAGAGTATATCGATTTTTATGAAGGTCCGGGTTGTCAGCACATCGCGGTTGCGACCGATGATATCATTAAAACTGTTGCAGGCTTAAAAGCGAGAGGCGTAGAGTTCTTGCCACCGCCACCACAAGCTTATTACGATGAGATCCCTGCTCGTTTGGGTGTTCACCGTGATATGATGAAAGAAGACATCAAAGAATTACAAAAGTTATCTATCCTTGTTGATGCTGATGAAGAAGGATATTTGTTGCAGATCTTTACAAAACCTGTAGAAGATCGTCCAACATTATTCTTTGAGATCATTCAACGTATGGGTGCAAAAGGTTTTGGAGCAGGAAACTTTAAAGCCTTGTTTGAGTCGATCGAGCGCGAGCAAGAGAAACGCGGTACCTTATAATTAAATTAGTATTTAGAGGGGAAGTCCTGGTCTTTTTTGATCAGGACTTTTTTTGTGCCATGTCGTTTGATTTGCCTAATTTTGTTCATATTCTGACATGAGAAAGCAGTTTTTTATATATCTATTTTTTGTGACCATTCATTCTTCGTATGCTACTGTTACGAAGGTTGATTCATTATTGAGTTTATTGAATGATAAGCACAGTGAAAAAGAACAGATCGATCTATACAATGATATAGCAGAGGAATACATACATCTAGATAATAATCTCTCATTTGATTATGCACTTAAGGCAATTGATGCTTCTAACCGGATCAATTATTCTGAAGGATTATTGATTGCATATAATACCATTGCCATCAATGAGCGAAATAGGGGAAATTATTCTAGTGCATTAGAGTATCTGAAAAAAGCATTGGTTTTATCACAATCGAATGTGGATCAAACAAAAACTGCTGATTGTTTGATCAGTATTGGGGATGTTTATACCACATTAAAAAACTATTCCAAGTCTATTTCTCATTATGAACAAGCCTATAAGATTTATAAAAAGTATAAGGATAAGGAAAATGAGATCACTAGCCTAAGTCGTATTGGGAACAGAAATATGGATATCGGGAAGCAATTGAATGATACGTTATATTTTGTGAAAGCGATAAATATCTATGAGAGTGCTAAAAATCTAGCCACACTCATTGGTGATCAATCAAAAGTGATTTTAATGGACATTAATTTAGCTGATGCGTATAATATTTTAGGAGAAAAAACATCTAGTAAGTATCACATCTTCCATTCAATTGATTATTCATTAATGGCAATAAAGCTTTCAAGGGCTAATAATATTGGGAAGTTTGAAGCAATTTCTTATTTGAATTTAGGAGAATCGTATGAGAAGTTGGGTGTTATCTCTAAAGCGATCCATCATTATGAGATCGCATTAGCGCAATATGAGCGTTTGAATGATGTTTCATGGCTGATCAATATTTATAAGTATCTAGCGAATTCATATTACAAGCTTGATAAAAATGATTATGCGCTGATGTATTTGGAAAGAGGAGTGGAGTTGGCGGTAAAGCAGAATAGTAAGGCCGACCTGAGAGATTATTTTGAGATATACTCTAAAATTTATGAACGAAAGAAAGATTACAAAAACTCTCTTTATTATTACCAGAAGTATGCTTTATATAAGGATAGTATTTTAAATGAAAATGCATCGATCAATGTGGCACGTTTGCAAACAGAATTGGATATTGTATTGAAAGACAATCAAATTGAATTATTGACAAAGAATGCTGCTTTGCAAGAGAATGAGCTTCGTATTCAAAATATTCAACGTAATTCATTGATAGCAGCAATTATTGGTGTTCTCATCTTGCTTTTGATCTTGTTTATGCGTTACCGTGATAAGCAAAAGTCCGAACAGCAGATCCTAAAGGCTAAAAACATTGCCGAGCAAGCCAAAGAAGTTCAAGAATTATTTTTGGCAAATACCAGCCATGAGATACGAACCCCTATGAATGGTATCATTGGAATGACCCATCAGCTTCAAGATACCGATTTAGATAAAGAACAGCAGGAGTACGTGAATGCCATTGCTGAATCATCGGCTCATTTATTAACGATCATAAACGATCTGTTGGATCTGTCAAAGATCAGAGCCGGAAAGATGGAGTTCGAGAAAAGAGCATTCAAATTGGGAGATGTATTTAAGAATTTAAGACATAATCTGGAATACCGGTCTTCTGACAAAAATATTGATCTGCATTTTATTGTCGGAAATAATGTGCCCAAGGTATTGGTGGGTGATCCTGTCCGTTTATCACAGATGCTGCTCAATTTGGCGGGAAATGCTCTAAAATTCACGGAGTCAGGGAGTGTGACCATCCGTGCTGATCTGAAGAACGAAGATCAAGAAAGTGCAACATTGGTGTTTGAAGTAAAAGATACGGGGATCGGTATTCCTCATGAAAAGTTAAAAACAATTTTTGAATCTTTTGCGCAAGTCAACTCTAAAACTACAAAAAAGTATGCAGGAACAGGATTGGGATTATCGATCACTAAAGATCTAGTGGAACAACAAGGTGGTTCGATCTCCGTAGAAAGTACTGTTGGAGTTGGGTCTACCTTTACCATTGTATTGAATTTTCAAAAGGATCAGGAGCTACTTTCGGAATATGACTCATCAGGTCAAAAGCAAGAAGGTAATTTGGGTGTATTAAATAAGTTGAGAGTGCTGGTAGTAGATGATAATAAGATCAATCAGAAAGTAGCAGCATTATCATTAAAAAAATGGAAAGCCAAGGTTTTATATGCAGACGATGCCATTTCAGCCATTCGTATTATTAAAGAAAAGCAGGTCGATCTTATTTTAATGGATGTATTTATGCCTGAAATAGATGGTTTGCAAGCAACGAAGATCATAAGAGAGGAACTTAAGAATTCTATTCCAATAATAGCTATTACAGCAGCTGCCTTAATAGGAGAAAAGGAGAAATGTTTAGCTGCGGGTATGAATGATTATATTTCTAAGCCTTTTAATCCTAAAGAATTATTGGAAAAGATCAAAAAATTGGTCCCTACTGAAAAATTAACGAATGAAGAGCTGGTTCTCGACCTCACAGGATTGTATCAAAGAGCTGATGGGGATATGGAATATTTTAAAGATATTTTGAATAGTTATTTGGTCGAAATGCCTTTATATCTACAAGAGTTTAAGGCGTTTCATAAGGCTAATGATCTTCATTCATTAGCTGCCCAAGCGCATAAAATGAGAAGCCCTTTGGCTCTTTTAGGAGCTAAAGATTTGGTAGAGAGGCTATTGGAGGTGGAGTTGGCTGTTAAAAAGGGGAATGATGACCTTTCTGAACAAGTTTTTAGTTTATTGGTTCTAATGATAAAGCAGTCGATTTCGGAGGTGCAGTTAGAGCTTCAACTTTTGGAAGACTGAGGGCATACTTATTTTATTTTTTCATAAAAATCATGTAATTTGGAACTTTATTTATAGCCATGAAAAAGTCACTATTATTTTTTTCAATTATACTTATACTTTCTGCTTGTAAACGCGAAACAAATTTTGCAGAGGTAAATATTAATCAACGTTATACCGTTCTTTTACCTGATTATTTGAAACCTTGTGCTGATCTGCATGAAAATGCCTCTTTACAGTACCAAAATGCGGACATTGATATTTATGCAATGGTGATCGAGGAAAAAAAATCAACCATGGAAAACTATGACTTGGATTATGATCTAGAGTTATATTACAATTCAATTGCTTCTCAGGCTTTTGTTGATAATATTAAGAATGGTAAAATTACTCCTCCCGGCCGCCAGGAGATCAATGGTAATAAAGCATTAGTATCCGAGATCACAGGAAATTTTGATGGTAAGGATGTGTATTACAGAATGGGAATCATTGAAACGCCTTATTCATTCTATCAAGTGCTGATGTGGACACAAGCAGCCAAGAAAGATGAATACTTACCAGATATGGTAAAGATGCTGGAATCGTTCAAGGAACTTCCTCATCCGCAAGAAGAATTACCTCAACCGAAAATAAATCCGGATAGTGTAAAGATCGAGTTAACTTATTAATAAAAAAGCCCCAGCCATTTGGCCGGGGCTTTTTTATTTCCAATAATATTTATTTCTTTAATGCAATCGCCAATTCATCCAACTGTGCTTGTGCAATAGGGGAAGGGGAGTTGATCATCACATCGCGTCCTGAATTGTTTTTAGGGAATGCAATAAAATCACGGATCACGTCAGCACCTCCTATCAATGAGCATAAACGGTCGAAGCCAAATGCGAGTCCTCCATGTGGGGGAGCTCCATATTCAAATGCATTCATTAAGAATCCAAATTGTGCTTGTGCTTCTTCTTTGGTAAATCCTAATAAACTGAACATTTTTGCTTGTAAATTTTTATCATGTATACGGATAGATCCTCCACCTATTTCAACCCCGTTTATTACAAGGTCATAGGCATTGGCGCGAACTGCTCCCGGATCAGAATCCAATAAGGCAATATCTTCCGGCTTGGGAGATGTAAACGGATGATGTTTGGCATGCCAACGTCCCCCTGTTTCACCAATAGAAGTTGAATCTACTTCTTCGCTGAATTCGAGTAGCGGGAAGTCGATGATCCAATGACAAGCAAAAGTGTTTTTATCACGTAAGCCTAACCGGTTCCCCATCTCCAGACGTAATTCCGACATGGCTTTGCGTGTTTTGTTTTCTTCACCGGCAAGGATCAGGATCAGATCGCCTGCTTGTGCATTCATGGCTGCAGCCCACTTTTTTAGTTCTTCTTCGTTGTAGAATTTATCTACAGATGATTTGATCGTTCCATCTGCATTATAGCGCGCATATACCAATCCGCTTGCACCAATTTGTGGACGTTTTACAAATTCAGTTAATTCATCCAATTGTTTACGGGTGTATTCTGCAGCTCCTTTTGCGCAAATACCAACCACTAATTGTGCATCGTCAAATACTTTAAAATTTTGTCCTTTTACGATGTTGTTCAACTCCACAAATTTCATTTCAAAACGGATGTCCGGTTTGTCGTTTCCATAGTATTTCATGGCATCGGCATAGGTCATACGGCTTAGAGTAGGAATGTCAATTCCTTTTACGGTTTTAAATAAACTACGCACCAAACCTTCGAATGTATTTAAGATGTCTTCTTGCTCAACAAAAGCCATTTCACAATCGATCTGCGTGAATTCCGGTTGACGGTCGGCACGAAGATCTTCATCACGGAAGCATTTTACAATTTGATAATATCTGTCGAATCCACCAACCATCAACAATTGTTTGAAGGTTTGTGGGGATTGTGGCAAGGCATAAAATTCACCCGGATTCATACGTGAAGGCACCACGAAATCGCGTGCACCTTCTGGAGTTGATTTGATCAACACAGGTGTTTCAACTTCAAGAAAATTAAGTTTATCAAGGTAGTTGCGAGTTTCAATAGCTAAACGGTGACGCAATTCCAGGTTTTTACGTACCGGATTTCTTCTTAGATCCAGGTAGCGGTATTTCATTCGTAGGTCATCACCACCATCGGTTTCATCTTCAATCGTAAAAGGAGGAATGATCGCAGAGTTAAGAATAGTGATCTTATCAGGATTGATCTCAATATCGCCCGTTTCCAGTTTATCAGATTTAGAATAACGTTCTACTACTTTCCCACTCACACTGATCACAAACTCTCTTCCTAATGAACGCGCAATGTCAACAATCTCTTTAGAAGCATTTTCTGTTTCTATGGTTATCTGAGTGATCCCGTAACGGTCGCGAAGGTCAATCCAAAGCAATGATCCTTTATCTCTGATACCTTGTACCCATCCACTGATGGTTGCAGTTTGTCCAACATGATTGATGCGTAATTCTCCGCAAGTGTGTGATCTAAGCATAATAAATTTGAATAAAGATTGGTTATTCCGCTGTTATAGCGATGCGAATTTACTAAAAAAAGTGGAATGGAGTATTGATTAAAAACGGATTCCGATCACCAAAATATCATCGATCTGCTCCGTATTCATCTTCCAATCTTCAATGATATGATTAAGTTGAGCACCCTGTAATTTAAGAGGGTCAGCTTGTATTCCTTGTAGGGTATCTTTAAATCGTTTCGTAGAAAATTTCTTTTCATGCTCACCACCAAATTGATCTACATAACCATCGGTAAACATATAAAACGTATCTCCTTTTTGAAGTTCGAAATTATGATTCGTAAATGTGTAGTTGTCTTCCATTTCCAAACCACCAATGGATTGTTTGTCTGCTTTTATTTCCTGAAATTCTCCATTTCTGAAAAAGAACAATGGGCGTTTTGCACCTGAATACTGCAAGGTGTTATTGATTGGGTCGTAAATACTCAAAGCCAAGTCCATTCCATCTTTTGATTCATAGCTATCACGGTCTTGTTTCAATGACTTACGAACCCCTTGATGTAATTTCTTTAATATACTTGCAGCATCGTGGGGACCTTTTTTGCTTAGGATCTCATTCAGCAGGGAGCTACCAATCATACTCATGAAGGCTCCAGGTACACCATGACCGGTACAGTCAACTGCAGCGATGAATATTTTATCATCTTTTTTGTTGAACCAGTAAAAGTCACCACTCACCACATCTCTTGGCTTGAACAATACAAAAGAGTCGGGTAGGGCAGTACGGATCTCTTCATCCAATGGAAGGATCGCATCCTGAATTTTTTTAGCGTAATTGATACTGTCTTTGATATCCTGGAATGCAACGGATAACTGATCGTTCGCATCCTTTAATTCGATGGTACGTTCAGTTACTTTTTCTTCCAGAATTTTTTTCTCTTTTGCTAATTGTGCAGTACGGTAATGGATAAAACTATAAACACTTACAACAAGTACCAAAATAACAAGGGTATAGAACCACCAGGTTTGCCACCATGGTGGGCTGATCGTAAATGTAAATTCTATTATTTCATCGCTCCATATCCCGTTTTTATTGACTGCTTTTACTTTGAAGGTGTAGCTTTTACCTGGAGTAATGTTAGAAAAATTGGCCTCGGTATTTGTTGTTAGTGGCGACCATTCCTCATCCTGTCCTTCGAGTATATAGGTGTACTTTACATTTTCGGTAGTAAAAGCTTGAAAGTCAAAGATTAAGTGATTGTTTTTGTGAGATAATTCTAGACCGAAGGGGATATTGTTGGTTTCATCTACCGAATCGGTATATTTTTTCCAGTCAACAACTTGATATGCAAGCCTGATACTATTCAAATGAATTTTTGGCGGTGTCATGTTTGGGTTATCGTACTTTCTATTGTATGACGATAAACCGTTAATTGTTCCAAACCAAACCAATCCTTTTTTATCAATAGTAATTGCATTTTGGTTTAACTCAATACCTTTGAATCCTTCTTGTTCACCGTAAGTTCTATTATTAATAAGCGTTAAATCGGGTTTTAATTTAATTTTATTTACTCCTTTTTCTGTTCCAATCCACAAACAATTTTCATAATTATCCCATTGCAAAGCATTTACATAATTTGAGCAAAGTCCATCATTTGTATTGTAATTTTTAAATTTTATGCCATCAAAGCAAGAAAGCCCATTTTCTCCGGTTCCAAAATAGATATTGCCGTTACTGTCTTCTGTAATAGACCATACCGCCTTATCTGCTAACCCATCAATTGTTGTGAGATTTTTAAATGTTGTTCCATTATATTTTACAACACCGGCATCTTTTGTTCCAACCCAAATATTTCCTTTGCTATCTTCAAAAACAGTTAAAATATTATCAGAAACAAAACCAGATTTCGTAGAAAAATTTATTTCTTCTTTATCTGTTTTTTTGTAAACTCCAGATCCATAGGATGCAATCCATGTATCTCCTTTTTTGTCATGAATAATTTTAGTTGCTGCAGTTACTCTATTATTTGCAATAGTTGTGTGAACTTTTAATAATTTAAACGAATTGTTTTTTAATTTTTCAATAACAAAAACGCCTTCTTGAGCACCAATCCAAATTTTTCCATTACTAGTGTGAGAAATAGAAAAAATATTTATTTGTTCAATTTCTGGAATATCTTTTATTACTGAAAAACTGTTTGTTTTTTTATCCAATAAGTTAATTCCTGTGCCAGGTGTTCCTACATAATAATACTGCTCGTCAAAATCAACACAGCTAATGTTTTTACTAGTTAATCCATCTTTGTCGGTGTAGTTCACAAACGATTCGTTATTAAACAAATTGGCTCCACCACCTTGTGTTCCTGCCCAAATATTGCCCTCGTAGTCTGTAGCAACGCATAGTACTCCATTTGCAGATAAGCCTTGATTTTCGGAAAGTAAATGAAATTGGTTGTCTTCAAATTTTAACATTCCATGGTCAGTAGCAAACCACATGTTCCCTTTTTTATCTTCTGTAATTCCTCCGATAAAATCATCTTTCAGGTCGATGGGTAATGGGAATGATTGGAACTTTTTTCCGACATATTTTATAACACCGTTCCCAGACGAACCACCAAACCATATTCCCCCTTTTGAGTCAATAAAGGAACAGAAGAGTGTTTTGTTTTTAATAAGATCATTTCCGGAGTAGTTAATAATCTTTTTTCCATCAAATTTAGCAACACCTTTACCGGTGCTAAACCATATTTCTCCTAACTTATCTTCTACAATAGAGTAAACGCTTTCGGAAGGTAATCCATCTTTTTGAGAATATTTTTGAAATTCTTTTCCGTTAAATTTGTTCACACCTCCATCTTGAATGGCAAACCAAATTGTATTGTTCTTATCGGCTAAAATCCAGTAAACTACTCCTTTTGAAAGCCCATCTTTAGAAGAATAGTTCGTAAAAGAAACTCCGTTGAATTTAGAAACTCCTTCAGCTGTTGCAATCCAAATATTACCTGTTTTGTCTTCATTGATATAAGTGACATCATTGCTGATTAGTCCATCCGCTTTGCTGAAATTTTTAAAGGTTTTTCCATTGAAACGACTCACACCGCCACCTTGTGTGGCAAACCAGATATAGCCTTTTGAGTCTTGAAAAATGTTGTTAACGATAGAACTAGCCAGGCCGTTTTTTGCAGAAAAGTTCTTGAAATTATACTGTTGAGCAGTAAGGGTATTTACCACTGCCAATAGTGTAATAATAAAGAATATATAAATCGATCTTTTCATAAATAAAAATGCCCGACCAAGCGGTCAGGCAAATTTAAACTTTTATGCTTAATTATGCTATTGTACAACCAACTTCTTGAATACTTTTCCATATTCTGTGGTGATAGCAATAGAATATATTCCTTTTGCTAATTGTTCTACTGAAAGAGATTCAGAAGTAGCCGAAGTTGTTTTAGATATAACAATCTCACCTAATGTATTATAGATCTGAATAATTGTGTTTTCATTTGAATTAGGCAGGTTAATTACTACATTTTCAGATGCTGGATTTGGAGCTATGGATACTAAATTATTAAGCTCGACTTCAGAGATGCCTATTGAAACCAATCCTGCTGCTTTAATGTTAGAACGTGTTGTGTTGATAGTTGTACGAGAAGATGTACAACTTACTCCCCAATTCACATCCACACGATATTTGGCATTCGGGAAACTTGAGTAGTTAATGTCGGTATAAGTTGAGTTGGTACCTGGCAAGGAACCGGTTAGAAGTGCCCAGTTACCATTTCCTGCATCATCTCGGTATACATTGTAAAAACTCACGGGATTTCCTTGGTTCTCTACATCGTAAAGTGTCCATTGCATGTTTCCGTTACCTAATAATTGAAGGTGGATGGTGCTGTGGTAATCGCTTAATGAACTTTCGGAGCCACAGGTGTCAACTGTTGTTAGTTTATATCGGTAATTGGTAATGTTTGGATTGGCATTCATATCGTGGTACTCACTTAATGAATCGTAATCTACGTATGCTAAAAACTGAAAATTGTTGGCTGTGATCTCGCGGTAAATATTGAATCCTGCTATAACAGTAGATACGGGCTTTTCCCATACAAGTATGTTATGTGTAGATAATGAGTCAACTGTTGTTAAGCATAAGCCACTTGCAATAGGGGCAGAGGCTATTATTTCAAATGCACTTGAATCCTGACAGCCATAATTGTCGGATATCACCAAGCTGTAATTCCCTGGGCAAAGGTTGTTTGCCGGATTGTTTGTTTGATTACCACTTTCTGTTCCCCAGTTGTAATAAACAACAGCTGTTTCGCCTGATGTTAAAGCTAAGGCCGTTGATGTACATTCTCCACAATATACGGTAGAACTGGAAATCGAGGTGATGCTAAGATCATCTCTTTCATCAGTATAGTTCAGGTTTGAATTCGATAAAAATACATTGTTTGGCGTTAATGCAATAGTTGTTGCAGTTACTGTATCTAGAGATGTCGTGATTGTGTATGTTGTATAATTAGGAATTGAATCGATCATGATCTTTTGGCAATTTTTGAACGTCAAGCTGGAGTCTATTCTTAAGAAATTACCACTCAATAAATTATTTTCTCCTTTGCTACCTGTTATTTGTAAAAAACCATCATTGATATTCATAACCTCTGGTGTGTTGGGAGCATTCATTGTGCTGTAATTATTGCCATGAAAGGTTGAATAGTGAGGAAGGCAGAATGTTTCCACCTCATTTAAATTCAGGTCAAGTACTGAAAATGGATTTAATCGAACAAAGTTTTCGATTGGACCAACGAGTGCTCCATGTGAGAATACGATTTGATTATTGTAGATGATCCAGTTTCCGGCTCTTGCTGTGAACCAGGATGGCCATGGAGCTGGATATTCCCATTTTACTGCATTTAGAACTTGCCCTGTGGTGTCTAATTTTATCATAGAAACACCTTGTCCCCAGAAAGAAACATAGATGTTCCCATTATGGTAGGCTAATTTGTAGGCATTGGCATTGGCGAAGATATTCATTCCAGTATTTAGAAATGAAAAGGTCTTTAATACATTTCCATTAGCATCAATTTTTACAATTGGGGTTTCACCGGAATAGGTTGAATTGGTTAAATAGCAACTTCCATCAGGCAATACCTGAGCCGATACAATGTTTTCAATTGATAAACTTTTCTGAGCTAAAATGGTACCATTGGTTGAAATGCTAACAAACTTGTTGGCAAATATCCAATATAAACCGGTAGGAGAGTTTAATAGAATATTTTTGTTGCTCTGCGTGTAATCCAGCGTGTCGAATAAAGCAATGTGCCAGTTGAATGTTCCAGTAGTTGGATTACATTTTGATAAGTAGCGATATCTGATCGGATTGGTTCCCATTCCGTTTGGATCGGTTTCGCAAGTAGCAACATATACACCATCATTAGGTTGGTAAACGATGTTCTCTCCATCAAAAACGATCTGAGTTGCTTGGTTGCCTGTCAATACATTGTTGATCTTCTTTTGCCAGATGATATCTCCCTGGCCATTTACTTTCATAATGCCTGAAGATGTGTTGCCAATTTTTGTAGATAAAAAGGTGTTGCCAAACTCATCGGATACCGCTGCTGATGCAGAGAAAATATTCGTTTGAAATGGATCTGTAAACTCAACTTGAATAGGGTTTATTTGTTGAGCCATAACTATATTTAAGGACAGTAGAGAGAAAGTAGAGAGTAATGCTTTTTTCATTTTTCTTGTTTTTTTAGCTAAAATAAAAAAATCCCGGACATTGCCGGGATTTTTTAAGGTCAATTTATTTATTGTTTGATTAGTTTTTTTAATACTGTTCCAAACTGAGTTTGAATAGAAATAGTATAAACACCAACTGCTAGGTTTTCTGTATTGATCGTTTCTATTAGGTTGGCTGTGTTGGTTTGATATACCAATTCTCCAATAGCATTATAGATACTGATGGTACTTGCTTTTGTGAATTGTGGTTGTTGAATTGTAAAATAGTTGTTTGCAGGGTTTGGATAAACAGTAATGTATTTGTTCAACATATCGTTGATATTGGTTACCATGCTTCCTCGTTTTATGTTGGAACGGGTGGTATTGATCGTAGCACGTGTTGGATCACATGTAATACCCCAAGCAGTTTTTACACGCCAGTTAGCAATAGCTGCATGGTTAGAGAATCCTGGATCCACCGCTGTAGATTGTGTGCCGGAAACAGTTGCAACTGGTCCCCATACATCTACATTGGCTGTATCACATAATAAAATATAGTTGGCTACAGGGTTACTTCCACCTTCAATGGTATATGGAATATTCCATGTAAACTGACCAAGGCCGGCATCAATGATATAGATCGTATTGTGGTATGGACTCAATCCACTATAATTTCCGCAAGTGTCCAATAGTTGTAATTTATAACGGTATGATCCTACATTCGGATCACCATTGGCAGGACCAACGCTGCGGGTAGTATCGGTGAATTCTGCTATAGAATCAATCGATACAGCGCCAATTCTTAAATAGATATTGGTAGATACTTCACGATATACAATAAATGAATCAGCTTGTGGATAGAGTGTTCTGTCCCAATAAATAATATTATTTACTGATTGTCCATCCGTTGTTACCATACAAATATCAGGAATCTGAGTAGGAGCAGGTGCTGCAATAGTTGCATATTGTAGTGCAGTACATCCTATTGAATCCGTGATCGTGCAGGTATATGTTGCAGGAGCTAGGTTGCTGGCAGTAGCATTGTTTCCACCCGATGGTGCCCAGCTGAATGAATAAGGCAAAATACCACCTGATGGCGTTACTGTTGCTGTTCCGTTGTTTGCTCCAACACAAGTGGGATTAGAGCTAACAACTGTTGATGTAACATTACTTATTCTAACATTCACTGTTAAAGTACTGTCACATCCGGCAGCATTTGTAAGTGTTTGTGTATAAGTGCCTGTTGATGTATAGGTAATGCTATTAAGTGTAACCGACAAACATCCGGTAATATTAGTTGAACCTGTTGTGTTTGAGCATGGTTTCATTTTGTGAACAAAAACATCGCTGGTGCCTGATGCGGATAAATTAAAACTTCCGGAAGGGTTAAAGTTGGCCACAGCAGCAAAACTGCCTACAGTGTATATTCTATTAGTAGGAGTTACATGTAAGTTTAATCCTGTATCGAATCCGGTTCCACCCATTTGTTTTCCCCAAATGTAATTTCCATTACTATCAAATTTGTTGATGAAAATATCGGCACTACCAAGGGAGGTATGAATGTCATTTGAATTGGATGGGTCAAAGTCAACAACATCATAGAAATAGCCTGTGCTATAAACATTTCCTGAAGCATCGGTATGAACCGCATAAACTGCATCATTACTAGTGCCACCGAATTGTTTTGCCCAAAGGAAATTTCCATTGGCATCTAATTTTATCAAATAAGCATCATTAAATCCATTGGTTGTAAAACTGCTCGAGCCAAAATCGGCTGTAGCATCAAAACGACCACCTGCATAGATATTTCCGGATGCATCAGTGGTAATAGATCCCGATTCATCATTAGCTGTTCCTCCCATTCGTTTTGCCCATTGGTAGTTTCCAGATGAATTTAATTTAACAATGAATATGTCGCTTGCTCCCAATGATACAAGATCTGCAATAGATCCACTTGGATCGAAATCGGCAGCATCTTCAAACTGCCCTGTTACAATAACATTAGAATTGTTATCAACTGTAAGTTTGTATGCAATATCAGACATATCACCACCAATATTTTTCGCCCAAATAAAATTACCATTGGTGTCAAATTTAGTAACGAACACATCCGCACTTCCTGCACCTGAGGTCATATTAAAAGAGCCTGCCGGGTTAAAATTTACTGTTCCGGCATAATATCCTGTTGTATAAACATTTCCCAATGGATCCAAGGCCAGAGAATATGCGATGTCGAAAGAGCCACCACCGATCTTTTTTGCCCATATTAATGTCCCGGATGAGCTATATTTTGCAATAAAAGCATCTGCACTACCATTCGATACAAGGTTGGTAGTTCCTCCTGTAGGGTCAAAATCAACTGTTCCATTAAAGTAACCGCAAACAAATAGATTGTTTGATGCATCAATAGCAATGGAATACCCATAGTCAATGCCAGTACCACCCATTCTAATTGCCCAGCCAAAGTTCCCGGCTGAATCAAGTTTTGAAACGAAAATATCGCTCTGTCCGGCAGATGTCAGATTAAAAGTACCACCAGGGTTAAAGTTGGCAGTGCCATTGAAATGTCCGGTATAATAGACGTTACCTTGAGCATCTACGGTATTAAAGTAGGCTGCATCGGTATTTCCTCCGCCAACTTTCTTGGCCCAGTCGAAACTTTGTCCTTGAGACCAGCCAAAAAGACTAAGAGCACCAACAAATAATAATGAAAGAGTAGTTTTTTTCATTTTTAATAATAATTTTTGAATGTAATGCTAAAATAAGAAAAATAAAGAAATTAGCAAGCTTAAATGTGTGTTTATCTTTCTACTTTTTTGCAAAGCAGGTTTTATTTTAAATTTTAACTTTGCCTTAAATATTTACTTATGTATCCATCCATATATTTTGCTGTTAAAGATCTGTTAGGACTTGATCTGCCTTTTCTTAAAATGATCCAAAGTTTTGGTTTTTTTGTGGCCATGGCTTTTTTGGCAGCAGCTTATGTATGGTCTCTGGAATTGAAGCGTAAAGAACAATTGGGCTTAGTTGGTTTTACTACCCGTAAATATTTAAAAGGAGAAAAAGCAACTACCAATGAATTGTTATTATCAGGATTGATCGGTTTTTTGATCGGCTATAAATTCTTATTTATTGCTATGAACTTTTCACAGTTCACAGAGAATACACAAGCATTTTTATTATCGGCTCAAGGAAGTTTGATCGGTGGGGTATTGGGTGCCGGACTTTCAGCCTATTTGAAATACCGAGATAAAGAAAAGGAAAAGTTGGATAAACCTATTTGGGTGGAGGAGAAGGTGCATGCTTACCAGCAAGTAGGTAATATGACCATGATCGCTGCTCTTGCCGGTATAATAGGAGCGAAGATATTTCATAACCTCGAAAATTGGGATATGTTCGTTGCTGATCCTATTGATACATTACTATCTTTTAGCGGATTAACGATGTATGGAGGACTTATTTTGGGTTCTATTTCGGTGATCTATTATGCGCATAAGAATAAAATCCCAGTTACACATTTAGTTGATTCGGCAGCTCCATCCATTATGCTGGGTTATGCAATTGGTCGTATCGGTTGCCATGTGGCTGGTGATGGCGACTGGGGAATTGCCAATACAGCTTCTAAGCCGGGCTGGTTAAGCTGGGCACCTGATTGGGTATGGAGTTATGATTATCCACATAATGTCAATAGTGAAGGAGTGCCTATGATCGATTGTATTGGTGATCGTTATTGTAATCATCTCGATCCGGCTGTATTTCCAACACCTTTCTACGAAACATTGATGTGTTTGGCCTTGTTTGGTGTTCTTTGGTATTTAAGAAAAAAGATCTCTACCCCTGGTATGCTATTCTCAGTTTATTTAGTATTTAACGGAATAGAGCGATTCTTTATTGAAAAGATCAGGGTAAATACATTGTACCATATTGGTGATTTTGCGTTCACACAAGCAGAGTTGATCTCTACTATTCTCTTCTTTTTAGGAGTAATAGGAATCATCTATTTCAAGAAGAAGGAAAAAGAAAAGCTGAGTGTGTAAACTCAGCTTTTCTTTATTTTCCGAAGTACTCTTCGAATTGAAAGGTCTCTTTTAATCGAATTCCTTTTTCGGTATGTTGTAAGGTGCAGCACTCGTTCACTGAATCGTGCTCTAAGAATAGAACATATTCTTTATCAGCTGCCTCTTTTAAGAATTTTTCTTTTTCAGTCATAGTAAGCAATGGGCGTGTATCGTATCCCATCACATACGGAAGTGGTATATGTCCGGTAGAAGGCAAAAGATCAGCCATAAAAACAACTGTTTTCCCTTTGTATTGAATGTGTGGGATCATCATTGCATCCGTATGACCACGCATGTATGAAATGGAAATATTTTCTCCTAATTGTTTAGATGCTTCTCCATCAATGAATTTTAATTGACCGCTTTCCTGAATAGGAATGATGTTTTCTTTTAAGAAACTAGCCTTTTCTCGTGGATTAGGTTTTGTAGCCCATTCCCAATGTTCTGCATTACTCCAATAGGTCGCATTTTTGAAAACTGTTTCAAACCCTGAACGGGAATTGTTGTATTGAATGCTCCCTCCGCAATGGTCAAAATGGAGATGAGTTAAGAACATGTCGGTAACATCATCCGTTGAAAAGCCTGCTTGTTTTAAAGACGAAGCTAATGTTTCATTCCCATTGAGATAATAATGGGAAAAGAACTTGGCATCTTGCTTATCACCAATTCCGTTGTCGATCAGTATTAATCTGTTACTATCTTCAATCAATAAGCAACGCATACTCCAGTTGCACATATTGTTTTCATCGGCAGGGTTGGTTTTGCTCCATAATGTTTTTGGCACAACACCAAACATGGCGCCTCCATCTAATTTAAAATTTCCTGTATTAATAGCATGTAATTTCATAACTGCTCTTTTTATTCTATTGATTCGCCATGCTTTATTGCACAGCTTTTAAATGAATTTCCGTTTAAATTAATCTCTGCAGAGTGTTTATAGCTTCGTTCACTCATTCCATCGCTACACGCTTCTGCTTTTATAATAATTTGGATCTTGTCTGTTTTGTTTTTGGCAGTATAAACGATCCCGTTTTTGTCGTTTTTCGGATATGTATATTCAAAATGGTAATTTTTTAGCTCCATAGGATCATAAAAGTCGATCAGATTTTCAATTTTGGAGATCTGTATATTCCAAAAAGGTTCTGTTCCTATACACCAGAAATCATAAGGAATACAAGTGTTTCTGAAGTTCTTTTGTTCTACTTTGAATACTTCTTTAATTACAAAATCTTTTGGTTGGACAATGCCCTTTACTTCAACATAAACAGGTTGAGGATCATTGGGGAATAGTTTAGAAATAAGTGTATCCAAACTTTTTGTTTCATCAATAACTGAAATAGATAAGGAGTCATCACAGAGCATGATCGTATTGTTCTTGATGTTGTATATCCCTTTGTGATCTTTTATTGCCAATGTTGTATCTCTTTTTACAACAAGTGAATCGATCGTTGGAGGAGCGGCTTGATCGGCATTTTGATGGGTACAGCTTAAAAGCGAGGTAACAATAAGAATGCTAAGAAAAATATGTTTCATAGTTTTAGGATGTAAATACGCTCTGCAAATTGCAGAGCGTATTTATTTGTTATTCAATGATCAACATTTCCACACGTCTGTTTTTCTGGCGTCCGGCCTCTGTTCCATTATCAGCGATTGGTTTTTTAGCTCCAAACCATTCTACTTTGAAACGATCAGCTGCAATACCTTTGCTTACCAGATATTTTTGAACAGCTTTAGAACGTTTCTCTGATAATTTCAGGTTGGCAGCAGCTTGTCCTTGATTATCGGTGTGGCCGGAGATCTTCAATCTCCAGTTCGGTTTCTTAGCCATCAATCCTGCTAATTCATCCAATGAAGCAAACGACTCTTGTTTGATGATATCTTTTCCGGTTGCAAATTCAAGGTTGTTGAAGGCTTTTTTCAAGACTTCTTCTTCTTCTTTGTTTAATTTGATCGCCACATCTTTTGCATCTTCCGGTTTCATTTTGTTTGCATCCGCTTTGATCACAATAAAACGTAATAATTTATCTTTAGGATCTCTTACAGCTCTTTTGGCTATTCCACCTACAATAACTTTTGCTTCTGTAGCTAATTCAGTGTTTTCTCCTTCAAGTGTAAATAACACCAATTCATCAGCAGGTAATTCATCAAATGAGAAGCTGCCATCTTTTTTCTGAACGGCAGAACGCAATGTCTGACCAATTGTATTTACCAGGTTTAATTTTACTTCCGGACAACCATTATTGCTTGCAGGACCTGCTTTTTCTGGGCACTCATCATTTTTGTCCATGATCAAGTCACCATCTTTATCAGGGCAACCTTTGAATTCAACCAAGCCTGCTTCATCCGGACAATCATCTTCTTTGTCAATGATCTTATCACCATCCTTGTCGGGACAGCCATTAAATTCAGCTAATCCCGGAATGTCAACACAAGCATCTTGTTTATCGATCACACCATCGCCATCTTTATCAGGACAACCATTGAATTGTGGTAAGCCAGGCTCATCCGGACAGATATCATCTTTATCCTGAATATGATCTCCGTCTCTGTCTGGGCACCCCATAAATTCCCATGTGCCAGCTACATCTTTACATTTATCTTTTTTATCGGATACCTTATCTTTGTCCTTATCACGTGGTGCTTTGTACATGATCGGAATTTTTAGCATGGCATATGCATCACCACCGTAGATTTCAGAGCGTGTTACCCATGGGCCTAAGCTGTTTGTTCCTACGATCAATGGACCGATACGTAAAGCCAATCCCACTTTTGTATTTCCGGTAACATCATACGATACAGGAATAAATGCACCAAACCATTTATGATCCCAACGTGGTGTCAAGCTAAAGGTGGTTAACTCATGTACTTTTTCGTTGTCTTTTTTCATTCTTGGCGACCAATACGGTGTGAAATTGACATAAAAATCTTTATAGATATTATAGTCAATTTGCGCACTAACAGCCAAAGGAAGGTTCATTTTGAAGTATTCATCTTCCAGGTTCATATCAAAGTTTGCATTCAGAACGCTGTCAAATTGATCGAAGCTCTCAATGCCATCAAAATTGTGTAAGTTGAAGTAATTGATGTCAGCAGTAAAATTTCTACTGTATTTCCCTTTGTTGAATTTAGCATAGCCAATGTCGGTAACCGACAAACCTACTTTTAATTTGTATTTGTTTTTGTCATGTCGCCATAAACCTGTTTCACCATCCATATCGTATTTGTAAGACTGATAATCCGGTCTCCATTCATAAACAACTCCGAAGTCCAATCCCCAACCTGGTTTAGATACCTGATTGAACCCGATATTTTGTTCTCCTTCATAATTGGTTGAGTGTCCGTAATTTACTTCTGAATGAAATAAGGAAAGTGTAGTGTCATTTGTGAACTCATAGTTGAGATCGCGGATATGCATATACATGGCTTGTATCCCTTGAATGTATTTTGCTGAAATACCTGCTTTCAGGAAATGCGGACCATCATCTTTGAACACATGCCCGTATGTAGCAGCATATTCTGCCCAAGTCATGGATTGTATACTTAGATCTTCGTTCGATAATCGTTGAACCCATAAACTAGGGTAATCCAATTCATTGTAGATAAGTGTTGCTAATTCAGGTTCTATTCCATCAATATTGAAGAGGGTTCTGATCTTCGATTTTATTGCAAAGGCATTTTTATGGCCAATGCTTACCATAAAGGAAGGCATATAGATCTGATTAGAGAAATAGATGGACTTATTGATATTGTTTTCCTTTCGGATCAAATAATTATCTGCAAAGGCGGTATCATCAAATGCAAAGTAATGTCCGGCTGCATCTTTTTTTAATGCACTTCTTTTTAATCCAATGTAATTATTGTAGGCTGAAATGCTAACACCAACAAGGCTTATATCAGCTTTGTATCGACTATTTACTACGTTGGCAGGGTTAAGGTCGGTGCCGGTAACGCCTGAATAATTACTATTGATGTATCCTAAAAAATCTTGTGCAGATACAAATAGACTGCATATAACGAGTGCAGAACTAAGGAATATTCTTTTTGTCATGGGGTACGAATGTATAATTGCAGTATGAAGATAGCACTTTTTTTTATATGCTAGAATTTATTGCAATTGGTACACGTACACAGAGTTGTCGGAGGCTCCTGTTATCAGGTTGTAGATCGTTTCATTGTTAAGATCGCCAATAGAGAACAGAGTTTTACCTGTTAGCGGGAAGCCATTACTTACACTTCCATTACTTTCGAATAAAAAGATCTCGTTAGTTTCTTCTGATACCACCCCAATTTTAGCATTGCCATCAGGAAATAAAAAGTATTGAGGGATCTGATTGATCAGATTGTTGAATTCATATTTAAAGTTCAATGAACGATCCGAATTGAAAACCTTTAATTCATTTCTTGTAAAGAAGATAAATTCTTTGATCTTATCATTGTTAAGATCCCTGTAGTCAAAGTAAGGCGATGTTTCAAATTCCTGTATATGAATATTTTCTTTTTTTCCTGAAAGACTTATTTTACAAACGTTACCCAGTGTATCTGCAGCTATGATATAGGAGCGTGAATAATCCTTTCCTGTTTCAATAAAAAAGTTACGAATGCCTTGTGGTAGCTTTTCTTTTAGTTTTACCCTTGATTCGCCATGTCTGTTTAGGATGTAGGCCTTTCCTTTGGTATCCACTGCGCATATATGATCCTTGCCCGGCAAATTGAAGTATTGAATAGGTACAAATACCTGTTCATCTGTTTTGTCAAATTTAAATGCGGTGACTTGTTCGCCATTTGCTTTGTAGCAGACAATTCGTTTATTTTCAGTAGCAATAAATATTCTGTAATCTTCATTGTGCTCATAGTCAATTACGGAAATGGCATTGGTTGCAGGTGATCTTAATTTTATTGGGAATCCTTTTAATTCATTTCCATTACGGTCGAATACATAAATGAATGAGCGGGTGTTAAAGATGATCTGAAGTTTGTCATTCTTAAATGCATCAATTTGAGTA
>JAEUTU010000085.1 GCA_016786925.1 Bacteroidia bacterium | reverse complement strand
ATTCTTTTATTGTTTGTCTTATCGGTGAGCGAATTGGCGAATACAAGTTATAACCCATTTATTTATTTCAGATTCTAATGAAGAACCTACTCTTGAAATATATCCTTCCTTTTACAGCATCCATGCTTGTGGGGTATTTCTTGTATTGTTCTTTTATTCAGACAGATCTGGTTCGTAAAGAAGTAAAAATGGAATTGATCCTGGATGCTGAACAGGCTTCAGAGGTGCAATTCTTTATGGAAGATAATAAGCAGTTCAAGGTTGAGAATATGCGATCCTTAAAGATAGATGCTCCAGCAAAAAATATTCGTTTATCGTATGATATTCCTTTTGTATATAATCCGGGGCGTATACGTTTGGATCCGGGATTGACCAGAGGGAAGTGGATACTCAGAAAACTTATTTTTAAAGGTTTGGCCGGTGATATCTCCTATTCTCCAGAAGAGTTGTTCGAGAAATTTAAGCCCGAGAATGATATCAAAACCTTTCAGCTTGTTACAGGTGAGGGCTTATTGATCGAGTCAAACGGGCATGATCCATTTATCATGAGTAAATTTTCGTATGCACCTTTCTTTAATTTTTTAAATACCAGACCAAGTATCTATTATTTCCCTTTATTATTAAGCATATCGTTTGCCTTTTTTGTATTCTACTTTTTGAATAAGCGATTAGGTGTATTCGTAAATAAAGAGATCACTACTGACCATTACTTGGTGATCGCATTTGTTGCATTGTTGATCTTGCCGCTGATCTGGAAAACTTTTTTTCCTCAAACCGTTAATTCAGGCGAAAATAGATCACTTCAAGAAAAACCAGTTTTCAGTATATCGGAAATTGTAAAATATCCTAAGCGATTTAATGCCTACTTTGAAGATAACTTTGGATTCAGGAAGGAGTTATCTACTTTGAATAGTTATTATAAACTCAAATTATTTAATACTTCTTCTAAGCCTGAATTAGTGGCTGTTGGGAAGAATAGTTGGCTGTTCTCTACCGATCAGTCGGTTGTTGGAGATTATCAAAATCGGAAGTTGTTTACTTACGCTGAATTAAAAACAATTCAATACAATCTTGAAGAAGCTTACGATTGGTATAAAGCAAGAGGGATTCATTTTTTTGTGATGATCATGCCGGTCAAGTCCAATATCTATCCGGAATATTTGCCCGATATGATCAAGAGGGAAAGGGATAGTTCTAAATTACAGCAATTGGCTGGATTCATGGAAAAGAACAGTCATGTAAAGATCATTGATGCCACTCAAGAATTAATGAATGCTAAATCGGGAGCTGAAGTATATTATCAGCATGATATACATATGAATTTTCAAGGTGGATTCATCGCATATCAAAAACTGATGAAAGCTATGAATGAAGTCAACCCTGATTTAAAGGCGGTTCCGGAAAGTGATTATGAAAAAATATTGAAACATATTCATAATGCTGACCTTAGTCGCCAGCTTTCATTGGAACATGTGTTGCTCAACGATGAATGGCATTTGGAGAAAAAAGGGAAAGTGGCTTACGAAACGGTTGATCCTCCTGTTTATGAAACTGTTTCTTTTCTTCAACCTATTGTTCGGACACAGATAAAAAACAGTAAATTGCCCAAAGCTGTTATTTATCGAGATTCCTTCTTTAATTTGATCATGCCTTATTTCTCCGAAAATTTCAGTGACTGTATCTACATCTGGTCGAAGGAAATGTCGGTAGAGGTTATTGATAAAGAAACACCGGGTTATGTGGTTTATGAATTTTTAGAATCCGGAATTGATAAGTTATTAGAAGATAATCCTAGCGGCATCAGAAAGAAATAAATGCGTCTATTCCCCAAAGACATAGCTTCTAAGATCATATTATTGTTTATTGCAGTAGTGATAGCTTTTACTGTTCGTTTTATTCATCAGCAAAACAGTTACAGCCCGATTGATGAGTATGCTCACATGGATTATATCGAAAAGCTGACAGAGGGCAGACTGCCACGATTATCGGATCAAGTGAGTGAAGAACTTTTTCTAGACGTAAAAAACAATCCGGGAAGAAGTTTAAATGGTAACATCACTACACGCGAAGAACTAGGAATAGGAAATTATTCTTACGAAGCTATTCATCCTCCTATTTATTATTTAACTCTTTTGCCGGTTGATCTTCTTCTTAAAAAACTGGAGATTCCGATATTTCAACGTGTAAAAATACTCCGCCTTTGTTCCTATTTAATCTTTGTTTTGGGTGTTTTTTTATTGATCCCTTTCTTTCGCTCTTTATCTTATTTGTTTAACAACATTCCTGACTGGTATGCTTATTTAGGTGTACTATTTTGTTTGCTTATTGCCACTAATCATCGATATGGATTGGGTAATAATATGATGGCACCAATGGCGATCAATACTACAGCGATCTTATTAATGAAGTATTGGAATATTCCTTCACTTAAAAATGCTTTACTGTTTCTATTCGCAAGCTGTTTGTCCATATTTGTTGCCATTGGAAATGTATTTATTCTTCCGGTTTTATTTCTTGCTTTTGCTTTTCGCTTTTGGAAGAGTTTTTCGTTTAAAATATTCTTTAGCTCTGCACTTCTGGTTTCGTTATTCGCAATTTTGTTTTGGCAATGGAAACTGACTACAATTCCGGATGCTACCATTAATGCTAATTTTCAAATGATTTTGGAGATGTATATTCCTGCCGGACTGGTTGATTATGCTACCTTTTTACGTTTGTTCTCAGAAGATGCTTTCCGTTTAGCTTTTCTGTCAGAAAAATTAGATATCACTATTGTATTAGTCATTTTGTGTGCTGTTTCAATGATTGTAGGAGTTTTGTTCATAAATACTATTTGGAAAAACTATAGATGGGCATTTTGTTTCGCATGTACTTTGCTTATTTTCTTCCTTACCACTTTCTTGTTGAATCGATACATTGCCCGTATCCATTGGATGGCTCTGAGACATTATCTGGCATTTTTGCCGGTTTTCTATGTTGCCATTTCTTTCGGTATTCTATTTATTACCAATAAATTCTTTAAAAAGGGCTGATTGTCAATTGGTTAATCGACTGCTGATCCATCTCAAATTCGACTGAAATCCTTATCTTTGCACTCTAATTTTTAGAACTATGACAAAAATTAAATTTGGAACTGATGGCTGGAGAGCTATTATCGCAAAAGATTTTACCGTTGATAATGTTGCCCGCGTTACAATAGCTACTGCAGAATGGTTAAAGAAAAACTTTGATAAACCAAGCGTTGTGGTTGGACACGATTGCCGTTTTGCCGGTGAATTGTTTGCAGAAACGGTAACGAAAGTGTTAGCAAATGCAGATATAAAAGTGTTTTTAGCAAAAGATTTTGTTTCTACTCCAATGGTTTCACTGGGTACAAAAAATAAAGGTGCTTCTTTAGGGATCATTCTTACTGCTTCTCACAATCCTCCTTCTTATAATGGATACAAACTAAAAGGACATTTTGGTGGGCCGTTATTACCTGCTCAAATTCAAGAAGTAGAAGATATTATTCCTGAAAAGAATAACATTGATCTCGATAAACTATCTATTGCAGAATTTCAAAAGACAGGATTGGTAGAATATGTTGATCTGGAGACCATGTATGTGGAGCATGTAGAGAAAAATTTCGACATGAATGCTATCCGTAATTCGAAGATGAATTTTGCATACGATGCCATGTATGGTGCCGGACAAAATGTAATGCGTAGATTATTACCGGATATCACCTTTATGCATTGTGACTATAATCCCGGATTTGAAGGACAAGCGCCAGAACCTATCCACAAAAATTTGATGCCTTTCTCTAACTTGATAAAAGAAAGCGGAGATATCGATTGTGGCTTGGCGACTGATGGTGATGCTGACCGTATTGGTTTATATGATAGCAAAGGAAATTTTGTGGATTCACACCACATCATTTTGTTGTTGATCAATTATTTGGTAACACAAAAGAAATACACAGGAAAAGTGGTAAATGCCTTTTCGGTAACACCTCGTGTTAAGAAAATGTGCGAACACTACGGCTTGGAATATCAGGTAGTGCAGATCGGATTTAAGCATATTGCCGGTATTATGATCTCAGAGGATGTATTGTTAGGTGGAGAAGAGAGTGGTGGAATTGCCATCAAAGGTCATATTCCTGAGCGTGATGGAATCTGGATGGGCTTAACCATTTGGGAGTATATGGTGAAATCAGGTAAAACATTGGATGAGTTGACACAAGAGATCTACAAGATCGTTGGTGAATTCAAATTTGAACGTAGCGATCTTCATTTAAAAGAAGAAGTAAAAAACACCATCGTTGAGAATTGCAAGAACAATAAATACGATGCTTTCGGTCCATACAAAGTTACCCGCCTCGAAACAATAGATGGCTGGAAATATTTCTTTGATAATGATGAATGGTTGATGATCCGTGCTTCGGGTACAGAGCCTGTATTGCGTAACTATGCTGAATCATCTTCTACTGAAAAAGCCTTTGCTATTTTAAAAGCAGCAGAAAAAACATTATTAGGATAATTCAATCCCCCTCTCCTTCATAAGGAGAGGGTGGTGAGAGGTTTA
>JAEUTU010000041.1 GCA_016786925.1 Bacteroidia bacterium | reverse complement strand
GGAACCAAATCAGCTCTTCGTTGATAATTTGCACCTACATTACCCCATTTTTCATCTACATTTTCTTGTAAGGTAATTGCAGTATTATAAGAACTGCGGTACATAAAAAAAATAATTACTGCTAAGCCAAGTATAGCTCCGAGAATTAAATACGATTTTTTCATTTTAAAATTTGTTTAGATTGTTAAATGTACAAAAAAAATGGCAAAGCACATACCACACCCAACTTAATGACAAGGTGGCTATTTATGTCAGTACTTAATCAATAAGCTCAACACTACGTTTAATAAATTTGGTTAATTCTTCTCCTTTTAAAAGCCCTTGCGAAAGCATTGCCAAATCAGCAGCCTGTTTTGTCAGTTGTTTTTGCTTGGCTTCATCTTTCTCATTTAATATCTTAGAGATCAATGGATGATTGCTGTTTACTACCAAATTATGCATATCTGGCATCGAGCCATAAAAATTCATTCCACCTCCACCTAAAGCACTCATATCTTTCATTCTGCGCATAAACTCCGGCTTTGTAATAAGCATTGGAGAATCTTTCTCACTTAAACTTTCAAACGCTACTGTAAACTTTTCTTTCGGCACTACCGATTCAACCACCGGCTGTAATTTCTTTTGTTCGTCTTCCGACAATTTAGAAGACTGTGCTTCGTCCTTTTTGATCAACTTATCAATAGTATCAGCATCTACACGAACAAAAGAAGTGTTCTCTAATTTCGACTCTAACTGGTTGATAAAATGAGAATCGATCGGACTGTCAAATACGAGCACTTCATATCCTCGCTCTTTAGCTGTTTCAATAAAGCTGTGCTGTTCATCCGTATTAGAAGTGTAGAGATAAATAACACGTTTATCTTTATCCGTTTGCGTTGGTTTTACTTTTTCAGCAAACTCATCAAGCGTATAGTACTTACCATCGGTATTCTTTACCAAAGCAAAACTTTTAGCTTTTTCATAGAACTTTTCTTCTGACAACATTCCATACTGAACAAAGATCTTGATGTCTTCCCACTTCGCTTCAAAGTCGGCACGATCCTTTTTAAAGATCTCTTCTAATTTATCCGCTACCTTTTTAGTGATGTGTGCCGATATCTTTTTTACATTTCCATCAGCTTGCAAATAGCTTCTACTTACATTCAATGGAATATCCGGAGAATCAATCACTCCTTGCAAAAGCGCTAAAAAGTCGGGGACAATATTTTCTACTGAATCGGTAACAAACACCTGATTGCAATACAATTGAATTTTATCTTTTTGTACTTCGAAGGTCTTTTTCAACTTAGGGAAGAACAAGATCCCTGTTAAATTAAAAGGATAATCTACATTCAGGTGAATATGGAACAATGGATCCTCAAAATTCATAGGATACAATTCACGATAGAAGTTTTTATAATCCTCATCTTTCAGATCAGCCGGCTTCTTGGTCCAAGCTGGAGAAGGATTATTGATAATATTATCTACCTCTACTTCTTTGTCTTTTTCGCCTTCTTTACGAGTCCCGAATTTGATCTCGACAGGAAGGAATTTACAGTATTTAGTAAGTAATGAACTGATACGGTAGTCTTCTAAAAATTCTTCTGAATCATCTGCTATATGCAATACGATATCGGTTCCTCTTTCAGACTTTGTTGTATCTTCTAATTTATATTCGGGACTGCCATCGCACTCCCAACGAACAGCTTGAGCGCCCTCTTTATGTGATAAAGAGAAGATCTCCACTTTTTTAGCTACCATGAATGCGGAGTAGAATCCTAGACCAAAATGCCCAATGATTGCGTTAGCTTCAGGTGTTTTATCCTTGTATTTATTTACAAACTCCTCTGCTCCGCTGAATGCGATCTGAGTAATATACTTTTCGATCTCTTCTGCCGTCATTCCAATCCCTTTATCTTTGATCGTAAGCGTTTTCGCTGCTTTATCAATTACCACTTCCACCTTAAGATCACCAAGGGTAGCCTTTGACTCACCTAAGGACACCAGTGTTTTTAACTTTTGAGTAGCATCCACTGCATTGGAAACCAATTCGCGTAAAAAGATCTCATGATCGCTGTAAAGAAATTTTTTGATGATGGGAAAAATGTTTTCTGTCTGAACATTTATTTTACCTGTACTCATAGCTTTTTGATTTTAAATAAATAATTGATTTTAAATGCATGCAGTTCTTTTCAAAGGATATGCCAGCAGGAAAAAACTGACAAGATGACAATACAAAACTACATGTTTTACCATCAACAAACTGTCTGATATTCATTGACGAACCATGTATTCAAAGTATTTGCATGGTTGTAAGCATTGTTCTATTTTTACTCAAACTAAAACAATGATCACTGCTACTTCCATTCAAAAAGAAATTACTATACCCAATTGTGTACTTATTACAAGACACGACAATGGGATCATTGAGTTAAAATGGGATCCGGTTCTACAGGAGATAACAAAAGAAACGTTGATAGAAGTAAAGGGGTATATCGGTGACCTGAGTAATGGCAAAAAAGTCCCGATTTTGGTGGCTCCTTGCGACTTTTTGAGTATTACAGCTGAGGCAAGAGCATACAGCGCATCCGATGAAGGACAGGAATACACAGTAGCAAATGCTGTGTTGATCGACAATATGGCGAAATCAATGGCCTTCAACATTTATTTAAAAATAAACAAGCCTCAAACACCTACACGATCATTCTCTGACAGAGAAAAAGCGATTGAGTGGCTTTTAAGCTTTTGAGAGAGATGAATTCCACTTTATCAGAGAGCATAAAAATAAGTCAAAACTATCTTCTGATTTTTTGTATTTTCGCGTACTTAAAAAAATAACACTATGGCATTCCGTAAAGCAAGCAACAACATTTTAGAAACTATCGGCAATACACCACTTGTAAGAATTAATAACATTACAAAAGATGTAAAAGCAACAGTATATGCAAAAGTAGAAACCTTTAATCCCGGCAATTCAATCAAAGACCGTATGGCTTTGAAAATGATCGAAGATGCTGAAAAAGACGGGCGATTGAAACCAGGAGGAACCATTATTGAAGGAACAAGTGGAAATACAGGGATGGGATTGGCCATTGCTGCTATCATTAAAGGATACAAGTGTATTTTCACCACAACAGATAAGCAATCAAAAGAAAAAGTAGATGCATTGCGTGCATTCGGTGCAGATGTAATTGTTTGTCCTACAGATGTGGAACCGGAAGATCCCCGCTCCTACTATTCTGTTTCATCACGCCTGGTAAATGAAGTGCCTAATGCATGGAAACCCAACCAATATGATAACTTAAGCAATTCTCAAGCACACTACGAACAAACCGGTCCGGAGATCTGGGAACAAACAGAAGGAAAGATCACCCATTTGGT
>JAEUTU010000047.1 GCA_016786925.1 Bacteroidia bacterium | reverse complement strand
AATTCCAAGTGTTACACCAATGATCGCTGATGTTCCTGTTGCAAGACCATCAATACCATCCGTAATATTTGCTCCATTAGATACAGCAGTTACAATAAGGATCACAAATGGAATGAAGATCAACCATGCCCATTTTTCATAGCCATCACCTAAAAATGAAAGCAAGGATGAATAATCAAATTCATTGTTCTTAACAAATGGAATTGTTGTTTTCATGGATTTGGTTTCTTGCGTAGCATACACCGGCATTTGTGGTGTGTGGCTTGCGGAACCATCCATTACATCTATCGAGTAGGCACTTTGACCACTAGTGAATATTTTTTCTTTCACAACAACATCATCGTTGAAGTAGAGTGTGATGCCTACGATCAAACCAATTCCTATTTGTCCTAATACTTTGAATCGGCCTGCTAATCCTTCTTTGTTCTTTTTGAATACTTTGATGTAGTCATCCAAGAAACCGATAGCGCCCAACCAAACAGTTGATACAAGCATTAATATGATATAGACGTTGTGTAGTTTGGCAAATAAAAGTGTTGGAATTACAATTGCAGAAAGGATGATCAATCCTCCCATAGTAGGCGTTCCCTTTTTTTCTAACTGTCCTTCAAGACCAAGGTCACGAACTGTTTCACCAACTTGCTTTTTGTGTAATAGATTGATGATGCGTTTACCGAATACCAATGAGATCAATAACGATACGATCAAGGCCATTGCGGCTCTGAAGGAGATGTATTGAAATACTCCGGCTCCCGGAACATCAAATTGTCTGTCTAAAAAATCAAATAAGTAGTAGAACATTCTTTATTGTTTTATTTTTCAAATAGTTTTAAATTTTCTTGTAATACTTCCATGTCATCGAATGGATGTTTCACACCTTTTATCTCTTGATATTTTTCATGTCCTTTTCCCGCGATCAATATGATATCACCATCGTTGGCATAAGAGCATGCTGTTTTAATTGCTTCGCTTCTATCAGTTATGGAGATTGTTTTTTTATAGTTAACAGCATCCACTCCTGTTTGCATTTCTTTGATGATCGCCTCAGGTTCTTCGCTTCTAGGGTTGTCGGAAGTAAGAATGACCTTATTACTCATGTCGCAAGCGATCTTTGCCATTACCGGTCGTTTAGCCGCATCTCTGTCTCCACCACATCCAACTACCGTGATCACTTGTTCATTTCCTGTGCGTATATCATTGATTGTTTTTAATACATTTTGCAAGGCATCGGGTGTGTGTGCGTAGTCAACAA
Organism: Bacteroidia bacterium; assembly: GCA_016786925.1. Classification (GTDB taxonomy): domain Bacteria; phylum Bacteroidota; class Bacteroidia; order 2-12-FULL-35-15; family 2-12-FULL-35-15; genus 2-12-FULL-35-15. The sequence continues at coordinate 24,002 of JAEUTU010000047.1, read as the reverse complement.
TACCAACTACACCATTGCTGTTTCTGATATATTGAAATCTGCCTTCTACCGAGCTAAGCGTACTTAATGTTGTAAGAACATTGGTTTTATCTTCTTTCAACAAAACAGCCGTAGCATACACCGCTAAAAGGTTGTAAGCATTAAAGCTTCCGATCAGCTTGCTCCATACTTCTTGATTGTCGATGTTTAACAGTAAGCCGCTAAATTGATTTTCAATCACTTTGCATTTAAAGTCGGCCATTGAGCGAAGTGAATAACTACGCTTGGTGGCTTTTGTATTTTGAAGCATTACTTCTCCATTCACATCATCTCTGTTTGTTAATGCAAATGCATCTGATCCCAAACCATCAAAGAATTTCTTTTTCGCTTTGATGTATTCATCAAATGTTTTGTGGTAGTCTAAATGATCGTGTGTAATGTTTGTAAACACAGCACCTGTAAAATGAATGCCTGCAATTCTATTTTGAACAACAGCATGTGAACTTACCTCCATGAAGCAATGCGTACATCCTTTTTCGATCATTTGACGCAACATGGCATTTAGCTGAATGGCATCAGGAGTGGTGTGTGTTGCCGGGATCACATCATTGTTGATCTGATTTTTAACAGTAGAAAGTAATCCCACTTTATAACCTAACTTTTTGAAAAGTGTAAATAATAAAGTAACGGTTGTTGTTTTTCCGTTAGTCCCTGTTACTCCCACCAGTTTTATTTTTTCCGATGGATTATCGTAGAAGTTGCCTGCAATTATTCCTAAAGCAGCACTTGTATCTTTTACTTTTATGTAGGTAACTTTTTCATTCTGATTCACAGGGATCTCTTCGCAAAGGATCGCTATTGCTCCTTTAAAAATGGTGTCATCAATATATTTGTGACCATCACTTAATGTTCCTTTTACAGCAATGAATAAGCTATCCTTTTCAATTTTTCTTGAATCAAAACTTAAGGCGGTGATAGCAATATTCGTTGAACCAACCACCTCAATGATTCCAGCCTTATATAATATGTCTTTTAATAATTTCATTTAACTAGATCAATTCAAGTGTTATTAATGTTCCTTTGTTATACATTTCGCCTGCCTGAAGTGATTGTTTAGCAACACTTCCGCTTCCTACTAATTTTACTCTGATGCCACTGTTCTCAAGTAGATACAGAGCATCCTTTGCTGACATGCCAATTACATTCGGCACAAGTCCTCTTTTTAGTACATCTTCCGGATCTTTTGGATTTAATGTGATCGCTGTTGAATCAATAGCTGAAACAGATACCCATTCTGCCTTTTCGTTTGCAGTTGTGTTTTTTACTTTCAATGTTTTTAGAACCACTTTCATATCATCCTGGTGACCATTTTTAGTTGCAGGCGATTTTTTTGCAAACTGCGGTTGATAAGAGTTGATCTCTTTGTGTATTTCAAGACTTGTAGAATAAACTTTGTCGGCCACATCTTTAAATACCGGACCGGCTACAGCACCACCATAGTATGAGTCACCACTTGGTGCACTGATCACCACAATGCAGGAGTATTTTGGATTGTCAGCAGGGAAGTAACCAACAAAGGATGCCTGATAGGTCATTTTTCCTTTTACCATTCCCATCTGAGCTGTTCCCGTTTTTCCTGCAATTTGATAGTGTGATGCTTTTAAGCTTTTGGCTGTTCCGTTTGTAACAACACCTTCCATCATTTTTTTTGCTTTAGAAATTGTTGCTTTAGAGCAAATGGAAGGATTGATCACTTCAGGCTCAAATGTTTTGATCGTCTTACCGCGCTTACGTACTTCCTTCACAAACATTGGTCGCATCATTTTTCCATCGTTCGCTATGGCACTGTAGAATGCTAATATTTGCAATGGTGTAATGCGTGTTTCATAACCATAGCTGATCCAAGGCAATGAAATTTTCGACCATGTTTTATCTTTTGTATCTTTTATATATGGTTCGGCTTCTCCCGGAAGACTTATTCCAAGAGGCTTTCCGAGATTCATTTTGTAAAGTCTGTCGATGTACTTTTGTGGATCTTTAGCATAGTAACGTGTAATGATCTTAGTTACTCCCACGTTGGACGACTCTTCAAATATTTCTTGAACCGTTACTTTGTTTTTCTTTGGAGGATGTGAGTCTCTTACTTTTTTACCATAGTATTCACATTCGCCATTGCCGATATCAATCACTTCGTTTAAACTGACATTGTGATCTTCCATAACAGCTACCAATGAAGCCAATTTGAAAGTAGATCCTGGAACTGTAGCCTGACCAACAGCATAATTCAAACTCTCCAGGTAAACAGATGTGTCTTTGTTACTGCGCTTTAAATTTGCGATGGCTTTTATCTCTCCTGTTTTTATTTCCATCAGGATCAGTGATCCATGGTCAGCGCCATGCTGACGCAAACAATTCATCAATGAATTTTCAGCAACGTCCTGCACGTTGATATCGATTGTTGAAACTACATCGGAACCATCTTGCGGCTCAATTTCATTTTCGTCATTGATCGGGCGCCAAACTCCTCCTGCGATCTTTTGCATGAGTCGTTGACCACGAATACCTTCCAGGTATTCATTATAAGCAACTTCTAATCCATAGGATTTTCCTGTTCCCTCTTCATTATATTTTCCGATAGTTCTGGCAGCCAGGAATTGGAATGGACGTTCCCGTTTATTGGTTTGTAAATAAGTGAATCCACCTCTGTTTCTTCCTTTACGGATGATCGGAAATTTTTTCACTTTTTGCAGCTCAGTGTACGAAACACCTCTTTGAAGCACCACATAACGGTCTCCCGTTTTGCGTGCTCTAACTAGTAACTTTTTATATTCTTTTGTTGTTTTATCGCCAAATAGATTGGATAAGTTGTAAGCAAGTGAATCAACATTGTCGTAGAAAATTTCATCGGTGATGGCTGCGGTATTCACATCCATGGCAATTTCATAGTAAGGCAAAGAAGTGGCCAGCAAACTTCCGTTCGCATCATAAATATTTCCTCTTACTGCTTCAATGTCGAATAGCTTGGTAGACAAGCTTTGAGCCTTTGCTCTCCACTCATCTCCTTCGGAAAATTGGATGATAAATACTTTGGAAATAATAGCGACACCAAAGAGGCATATAAAAAAATATATGAGATATACGCGCCACAGTATGTCTTTTTTAACTTCCACTCAGTACTTAATCTATTTGTTGGGTTGGTTTAACTGTTTTAACTATAATTTTTTTAGGAGGAACAACGCTTTCCTTTATCCCTGAGCCTTTAGCGGCTAATGCTTTTGCTACTTCTGTCTGCTTGCTTTTTATTACTAATGAATCTTTTACTACGATGTATTGTGTTCTTAATTCTTTTATTTCATTGGATAGTTTGTTCACTTTACGTATCTGATCATCGGCATAGTATCCATTAGCGATATAGCAGATGGCCAAAAACGACAGGAAAAAAATGAAAGGCAGATTTTTAAGTGTAGCTTCTTTCGACAAGAAACTTCCACTTACCACATTTGCCACCGAACGCACTACCTTGTTCTCCTTCATAGGCTTCTCCACCTTTTTAGGTTCTTCCGGTTTTGCTTGTTCTTTAAATTTATTTCCCATTTAATTTTTATTCAATTCTATCTTCTTCTACTTCTTTTCAGCCACTCTTAATTTTGCACTTCTTGATCTGGTATTTAATTCCAACTCTTCATCGCTTGGAACGATCGGCTTGCGGGTGATTTGTTTGAAAGGTGTTAACTGATTCCCATAAAAATCCTTCTCCACTTCCCCTTCAAATTTTCCGCTTCGCATAAAATTTTTAACTAGTCTATCTTCCAAAGAATGGTACGAGATAACTACCAATCGCCCTTCCGGCTTTAAAACATCAAGACTTTGCGTTAATAATTCTTCCAGCACTTCCAACTCTTTGTTTACTTCTATTCTTAATGCTTGAAATACTTGAGCATAATACTGGTTCTCTTTCCCTCGCTTCACACATTTGGTGATCATTACTTTCAGGTCATTCACCGTTTCTATCTTTTTCTCTTTTCTGGAGTGAAAAATGATAGAGGCCAGATAACCTGCATTGTCAACTTCACCATACAGTTTGAAAATTCGTTTCAATTCTTCTTCACTATATGTATTAAGCACATCAGCTGCTGTTACTTTTCCATTTTGATCCATTCGCATATCCAGCTTGGCATCAAAGCGAATTGAGAAACCTCTTTCTGCTTCATCAAATTGATGAGAGGATACTCCCAGGTCGGCTAACAATCCATCGATAGGCAAGGCGTTGTAGAGCTTTAAGAAATTCTTCAGATACCTGAAGTTTTGTTTGATCAACACAAATCGTGGATCATCAATTTTGTTCTTAACCGCATCCTCATCTTGATCAAAAGCATACAACTTTCCGGTTGTTAAATGTTTTAAGATCTCACGTGAATGACCGCCACCTCCAAAAGTGACATCTACATAAATACCTTCCGGATTGATGTTTAAGCCTTCAATACACTCTTTTAAAAGAACGGGGTTGTGGTATTCCATTACTCGTTTGGTGTTGGATTAATACCACCCATTACATCTTCAGCAAGTTTTTCAAAATCAGCAGTGCCTTCGTTGATGAATTTCTCGTATGCTTTTTTATCCCAGATCTCAATTCGATCTCCGGCTGCTGCCATCACTACATTCTTACTTATTCCTGCGAACGACATGAGATCCTTTGAGATCAATAATCGTCCTGTACTATCTAATTCTACAGGCACTACACCATAGTTGAACATGCGGATGAATTCTACATTCTTCTTCACAAACTTGTTGAGCTTGTTCACCTCTTTCACCATTTCATTCCATGTTGCCATAGGATACAGCTCCAACGATTTGCTGAAAATGCTGCGCTTCATTACAAATCCACCCTCAAGTGAGCTGCTCAATTGCTTTTTGAAAGCAACAGGCAACATGACACGACCTTTCGCATCAGCATTGCACTCATATACTCCAAATAGGCTGTTCATAGTGGTTTTCCCTTTAAGCCGTAAAAATAACGAATTTTTTACCACTTTTTACCACTTTTTACCACTTTTGTTGAAAACTTTTGCTTTTTAACATGCTTTTTCGGTCGTTCTTAAAAAATATAAATTCCTTGAATATTTTATTTGTAAAGGGATACAGCGTTTTTTGTTGCCGGATAAAATGAGGTGGGAGAGCGCCCCGGTTCTAACAATTTGACCGGCTCTCTGTCAAAAGCAATTTTCTGCGGCAATTGAAATGAAAAAGTATCTTTGTGCATGCTTCAAAAACACCGGATGAATTTTTCGAATGCCTTGTCAACCATCTCTATTGACAATGTTTTCAGGCATTATGAAACGGTTTGTGTTTTGGATTCAAATGCCAATGTAAATTCATCGCAACAGGTGAAGTACAAAAAACTAATTGCAGTTGGATGTTTAAGAAAATTGTTGGTAGAACCTCAAAAGCCTGCTCTTTCTCAATTACAGAAGTTTATTGATCATAAACACACATGGCTGTTTGGCTTTATTTCATACGATCTTAAGAATGAATTGGAACAACTTTATTCGAAAAATTTTGATGGTTTGAATTTCCCTTTGATCTGCTTTTTTGAGCCGGAGTTTGTGGTAGAAATTAGTGATGATTCTATAGAGATCCATTACGATGATCAATTGTCGGGTAGTGTGGATGATCTCATTGCAAAATTAGTTTCGAGCTCAATTGATGAAACGGCTAAAAGTGCCGCTATTCCTATTAAATCAAGGATGTCAGAGGAGCAGTATCTTGCTGCAGTAAATGCTCTGAAAAATCATATTAAGAAAGGTGATATTTACGAAGTGAATTATTGTCAGGAGTTTTATGCAGAAAAAGTGCAGGTAGATCCACTTCAAATTTTTAAAAAATTAAATGCTATTTCTTCTGCTCCATTTGCAAGCTATTTTAAGTTTGAAAATTATCATTTAATGTCGTCTAGTCCGGAACGCTTTCTTAAAAAAGAAGGAGCACGTTTGATCAGTCAGCCGATAAAAGGAACCGCTAGACGCTCATCTAATGAAGAAGAAGATCAACAATTGAAGCAGCAATTGAAACTGGATCCGAAAGAACGTTCAGAGAATGTGATGATCGTTGATCTGGTTAGAAATGATCTTTCGAAATTGGCTCAGAGAGGATCTGTTAAAGTCGATGAATTGTTTGGTGTTTATACCTTCAAACAAGTTCATCAAATGATCTCGACCATTAGTTGTGATCTAAAACCTGATCTTGCTTTTGAAGATATCATTAAAGCTACTTTTCCGATGGGCTCTATGACAGGTGCTCCTAAACATAGTGCCATGCAATTGATTGAAAAGTATGAGAAAACAAAGCGTGGCTTGTATTCCGGCACTATCGGGTATATTGACCCGGAAGGAGATTTCGATTTTAATGTAGTGATCAGAAGTATTTTGTATAATTCAAAAGATCAGTATCTTTCATTCTCTGTAGGAAGCGCTATTACCGATAAAGCGGATGCAAAGAATGAATACGAAGAGTGTATGTTAAAAGCAAAAGCAATGTTTGATGTGCTTCAGAAAATGAATTAAATGTTACAGCAGTTTGTCGACCATATAAAAAAAGAGTTTTCTTTTAAGAAAAACGAAACCATTCTACTCGCTATAAGTGGAGGTTTGGACTCTGTTGTGATGTGTGATCTGTTTCATCAAGCCGGATTACAATTTGCTATTGCACATTGTAATTTTCAGTTGAGAGGAAAAGAGAGTGATGGAGATGAAGATTTTGTTGAAGCTCTGGCTGAAAAATATGATGTAGCTTTTCATTGTGTATCATTCGACACTGCGGCATACGCAAAAAAGAAAAAGTTGTCTATTCAAGAAGCCGCTCGTGAGCTTCGTTATTCCTGGTTTGAAGAGCTCCGCACACAATATAATTATTCTGCCATTGCAGTTGCACACCACCGCGATGATTCGGTGGAAACACTCTTTATTAACTTGTTAAGAGGTACAGGTATTAGAGGATTGCATGGTATTTTACCTCAACAAGGAAATATTATCCGTCCATTATTATTTGCCGGACGAAAAGAGTTGGAGGCGTATTCGAAGAAACGGAAATTAAAATTTAGAGAAGATAGTAGTAATGAAAGTGATAAATATTTAAGGAACCGGATTCGTCACCATTTGATCCCAATGCTGGAGGAGCTTCGTCCGGGTGCAGCACAACAAATAGATCTAACGATGGAACATCTCCGCTCCGTTGAAGCCATTTATTTGGATGCGATTGAGAAGAAAAGAAGATCGGTGATGGAAAAGGAAAGTGGACTGGTCAAATTCTCCATTAAAAAGATCAAAAAGCTTGTTCCGGTTCATGTGTACCTGTTTGAATTTTTATCGCCCTTTGGTTTTAATATGGAAACCGTTCTTGAAATTGAGTCGGCTCTTGATGCTATTTCAGGGAAACAGTTTGCTACAAAAACACATCGTTTAATAAAAGACCGTGATTTTTTATTGCTTGAAGAAATAAAGAAGGAGCAAAAGCCCGTTTTTTTTAAAGTAAAAGCGGGACAAAAGAAACTGGTCATAGCTGACCATGAAATTAAGATAAAAACCATCCTTAAGGATAAACAGTTTAAGGTGCTATTGTCTAAAAATATTGCTCAGTTGGATCATGCAAAGTTGAAATTTCCGCTCGTTTGCAGAACATGGCAAAAGGGAGATGTTTTTCAGCCGATCGGGATGAAAGGGAAAAAGAAGTTGAGCGATTTTTTAACCGATCAAAAGTTGTCGGTCATTGAAAAAGAAAACACGCTGGTATTGTTGTCAGGGAATGATATTGTGTGGGTGGTCGGACATAGAATTGATGAGCGTTACAAGGTGATTGACACTACTAAAAAAATATTTTTTGCAGAGTTAAGCAAGTAGTTTAACTTTGTAGGAAACCTGATTTATGCAAAACGACCTGCTATTTGAAGAAAAACAATACATCGGCTACAATAAGTGGTCGATCTTATGGCGTACTGTTTTGGCAATGTTTTGTTTTACTTTATATTATTGGAGTGAAAACCCAAAACCGGTAGATGTATCGGGTATTGCTATTCCTTCTTCGCCTGTTGATGAGGATTCGGGACAGCTCTTTTTTTTAATGGGGATCATTCTTATGGTGTTGTCACTTATTTTGATCTTTGTGTTGCATTTGCATACCAAAGTACAGGGGGACAGCCTGATCCTAGATGGTTTGTGGACCTCCCGGAAAGTGAAGATCGATCTTACGAATATTGTAAATGCCAAAAAGGTTAAATACAGCAAATACTTACTGAATCGTCCGGTTTATAATTTACATTTTAAGAATAAGATCCGCTTTTTTACACAAGGCAATGATGCGGTGGAGTTAACCGACAAGGATGGATTGATCTATCGGATAGGTAGCCAGAAGGCGGATGAACTTCAAAAGATCATCTCCGAGATCATCACTCAAAAATAATTCTAAAATCTTTTTGAAAATTGTAACGCAAACATTCATTTTTGCGTACAATCACTCACTTTCTCTAAATCTATTGTTTAATCCTAAATACTAAATGCTATGACAAATGCTACTAAACCTGTAAAAGTGGAAAAGGAAATGATCAGTCAGTTGAAATTTCCTGAGAATGAAGTATTGAGTTCTGCAGATGCCATAAAGATCCGTACTGCCAGTTTGGAGAGAGCCATGAAATTAGGGAATTTGGAGCACAATAAGATCAAGATCATTTTTGAGGACTCCGAAGGTGTCAAACAAGTAGAAACTACTGTCTGGGGGGTAACCGATAAGCGGGTGATCCTAAAGCAGGGAGTGGTGATCCCCATTAATCGTGTGCACGAAGTCATTTAACAACAATTAACATCGATTACTAATAATATAGTAAAAATAGCCCCGAATTTTCGGGGCTATTTTTTTAACTTTACGGCAATCAAATTATAATTCAAAAATATCTGTTTATGATGAAGAAGCTTTGGAGCGTATTATTAATTGGACTGATGCTATCAAATGTTTTGTTAGCACAAGATAACCCTGTTAAATGGAAAGTATCGTCCAAAAAGATAAGCGATTGTGAATATGAGTTGGTTTTTGCCGGGACAATAGAAGATCATTGGCATGTGTATTCTTTGAAAAAATTATCGGATGATGGTCCTATGCCAGCTAATATCATGGTGGACAAAGGGGTGGGTTTTGAATTGGTAGGTAAACCAACCGAAAGCAAGCCCATTAAAGCTTTTGATAAAGTATTTGAGGTAGATGTAATGTATTTTGAGAAGAGTGTTACTTTTAAACAAAAGATAAAATTGACTTCTGATAAAGAGGTTGTGATAAAAGGGAAATATGAATATCAGGCCTGTACCGAAGAGAAATGTATCTTTCCACCGGCTACTCCATTTGAATTTAAATTAAAAGGAGATTGTGGTACGAAAGAACAAACTTCTGTTACAACCGAAACGCTTACTCCTGTTGACTCCTCAAATGTTGCTGCTGTTGATTCCTCTTCTTTAAACAAGGATACTGTGAAAGCAGCTGTATTTACAGCTTCATCTAAACCTGATACGGACGATGAATCATCCATTGAAGGAAAAGTATGGTGGGTGATCTTTTTGACCGGATTTGCATGGGGATTTGCGGCTTTATTTACTCCTTGTGTATTTCCTTTAATTCCAATGAATGTGAGTTTCTTTTTGAAACGCAGTCAGAATAAAGCGAAAGGAAAATTGAATGCTATTCTTTATGCCTTATCGATCATTATCATATTTGTTTCATTGGGTCTGGCTGTTTCAGCAATTTGGGGTGGTGGAGCATTGCATAGCTTCTCTACCAGCGCAGGATTCAACATGGTTATATTTATTATGCTACTGATCTTTGCGGCTTCTTTCTTAGGTGCTTTTGAGATCGTATTGCCATCGAGCTTTGTGAACAAGATCGACAAACAAAGCGATAGAGGTGGCTATATTGGAATCTTTTTCATGGCATTGGCTTTAGTGGTAATCTCTTTCTCGTGTACTGGACCAATGATCGGTAACGCGTTGGTAGCGGCATCTACTTCAGGAAATACTTCCGGAGCATTTTGGGCCATGTTTGGTTTCTCTTCAGGATTAGCATTGCCATTTGGCTTATTCGCGTTCTTTCCTAGTATGTTGAATTCAATGCCAAAAAGTGGCGGTTGGTTGAATACAGTGAAAGTGGTACTTGGATTTTTAGAGTTAGCGTTAGCCCTAAAATTTGCTTCAAACGTTGACTTAGTGTATCAGTTAGGGATCTTAACACGTGAAGTATTTATTACTCTCTGGATCGTGATCTTTGCATTGATGACTATTTATTTGTTAGGTGGTTTCAAAACTTCTCATGATAGCGATGTAAAATATTTGTCGGTGACACGCTTGTTTTTTGTGATCTTCTCATTCTCGATCACTGTTTATTTAATTCCGGGATTATGGGGCGCTCCGTTAAAATTATTTAGTGGTGTATTACCACCGGCAGAATATTCGGAATCGCCAAAAGGCTTTGGAGGTGGCGGATCAGAAGGCGGTCATGCAAAAGCTACTTCTTTAGATCCCGAATTTGGTCAATACATGGAAGTGAATAAGCATGGTGTTCCTTATTTCAAGAATGATTATGAGCATGCTTTGGCGTATGCAAAAAAGGTTGGGAAACCTTTGATGGTTGACTTTACCGGTCATGCTTGCGCTAACTGCCGTAAAACAGAAGATTTCATTTGGCCGGATGCAGGTGTTTCAAAAATTCTGACTGATGATGTAGTATTAGTTTCCTTGTATGTGGATGATAAGCGTGAATTGGATAAGAAGGATTTTATGAAAGTATTTTGGTATGGACAAGAGCGTGAGATAACCACCATTGGCGATAAGTTCAAATACATGGAGGAAACCTTGTATAAACAGAGTACACAACCACTATATGTATTGTTGGATCATGCAGAACAAACATTGAATGCACCGCGTGGGTATAAATCAGGCATTCCTGAATACATCAATTGGTTGAATGAAGGTGTAACTGAATTTAAAAAACGTACCGGGAAATAATTAACTTTGTTTTACAAAACAAAAACTACAAACAAATGGCATTAGAAGAAAAAATAAACGCAGACATTAAAGCTGCTATGTTAGCGAAAGAGTCTGCGAAATTAGAAGCATTACGTGCTGTTAAATCAGCGATACTTTTATTGAAAACATCACCGGAAGGATATACAGATGAAACAGAATTAAAGGCTTTGCAAAAAATGGTGAAGCAGCGTAAAGAAACGGCAGATGTGTACAACGGGCAAGGTCGTGCTGATCTGGCTGAAGTGGAGTTGGCACAAGCTGCGATCATCGAAGTGTATTTGCCAAAGCAAATGTCGGAAGCAGAGATCAAATCAGAAGTCGAAAAGATCATTGCATCAGTAGGTGCTAGTTCTCCAGCTGATATGGGTAAAGTGATGGGTGCAGCCACAAAAGCATTAGCAGGTAAGGCAGATGGAAAGATTGTTTCAACGATCGTTAAAGAATTACTAAGTAAATAGTTTAATACAAGTATCTAATAAAAGAGGCGCAATTCATTGAACTGCGTCTCTTTTGTTTTTATAGATCTTTTACTATTTAAAGATGATCTTTTTCGTGATCCTGTTATTCTCAATAAGTACGCTTATGAAATAAACTCCACTTTGTAAGTCCTCTCTATCGATCTGAATAATTGAATTAGTAACATTCATTCTTCTTAATTCTCTACCTGTTACATCAAACAAAATGATCGTCTTTTGATCATTACTTCCAAAGTCGATGATCGTATGATCTTCTGCCGGGTTCGGATAAATGGATATGTTTTGGATGTTGCTATTTTCTGCAATACTCAGTGTGGAGCAATTCATAGGAAATGAATAGCTGCATGTTGTATCGTAAATAGCATCGGTTACATAAACAGTTCCCGTGAAATTAGATGGAAGTGAGTCCAGATCAGTAGGTAGATCATGTGTTACAGTATCATTCCCAAGTTGTGCAAATAAATAAAAATCAGCATCGATGTTGGCAATCGTATCACCGGCAGTATCTACAACAACGATCACCGGATAATTGATCTGTTCAGTGCCTGCATTAATAACAGTTACATCTAATTCATTGTTGGTTGTATCCATTGCTATGCTTTGAATGCATAATGAGGAACAGGAAAATATTTGTGCCTTAGAGACATTGATCCCAATCAATAGAAGACAAAGAAGAAAGATGTTTTTTTTCATGTTATTTGTTATAATGACCAAAGGTAATGAATTAATTAGATCAGATCGTCCAAGTGTTTTTCCCTCTGATCAATGCGTCCAAGTCGCCATTCCCTTTTGACTGTATTGCATCCTCAATTTGAGCATTCATCGCATCTTCATAGCAGAAACGGTCTTCCTGATAGAACACACCAAATGGTCGTGGAAGTGCATTTTCATTAGCCGGATTATCAAAGAAACGGACAAGGATACTTGCTTTTACCTGATCTTTTTCATCGTGTATCCAAAGATCATTAGCTGAGGTGTCAGCAATATTTACGATCACCGGTTTGAATCCATCTAGCTTAATCCCTTTGTCGGCTTGTTCTCCAAAAACCAGCGGCTTGCCATGTTCAACAAAAAGAGTATTCATTTTTTTGCTTCCTTTTTCGGTGAATACTTCAAAAGCACCATCGTTGAATACATTACAGTTTTGATAGATCTCTACCAATGATGTTCCTTTGTGTGCATTCGCTCTTTTTAATACCTCACGCATGTGAATAGGGTCTCTGTCCATGGTACGTGCAATGAATGTTCCATCGGCTCCTAAGCTTAATGCCAAAGGGTTGAATGGATGATCCACCGATCCCATTGGAGTTGATTTCGCTACTTTACCTAAAGGAGATGTTGGTGAATACTGTCCTTTTGTTAATCCGTAAATTTCATTGTTGAATAACAAAACATTTACATCAAAATTTCTGCGTAATAAATGCACGAAGTGATTCCCACCAATAGAAAGTGCATCACCATCACCTGTTACGATCCACACACTTAATTCAGGACGGGTTGCTTTTAATCCGCTGGCAATGGCAGTAGCACGACCATGAATACTGTGCATGCCGAATGTTTCCATGTAATATGGAAAACGGGAAGAACATCCGATGCCGGAGATAAATACGATCTCTTCTTTAGGGATGCCTAACTCAGGCATTACTGTTTGTACTTGTTTTAATATGGAATAATCGCCACAACCAGGGCACCAACGCACTTCCTGATCAGTTACAAAATCTTTGGCGGTTAATTTGATCTCTGCTGTTTCCATAATATAGAATAGCTTTTCAGCTTTTATTTAGATAGTTCTTTAATTTTTTCTTTGATCTCAATGGATGTAAATGGCATACCTTTTATCTTATTCAAGCCTTGTGCATCGATCAGATATTTATCACGGATGATCTTGATCAATTGACCATTGTTGATCTCCGGGATCAATACTTTGTCATAGTTCTTTAATACATCACCTAAATTTTTTGGTAATGGATTCAAGTATCGTACATGTGCATGTGATACATCGTAACCTTCGGCAATGGCTTCTTTTACTGCCGTTTTAATCGATCCGTAAGTAGATCCCCAACCGAGTATCAATAGTTTCCCTTTTTCTTTACCATTATCAATGGTTTGAAGTGGAATGTAATTCGCTATGTTATCAACTTTTGCTTGACGTGTCTTGACCATGAATTCATGGTTTTCCGGATCATAGGAAATATTCCCTGTTTCATTTTCTTTTTCAATACCACCTACACGGTGCTCCAATCCTTTTGTTCCCGGGATAGCCCATTCACGTGCTAATTTTTCATTACGCTTGTAAGGAAGAAATTTTTCACCATCCTTTAAATTATTCTTTGCGAAAGCAGCTTTTAATTCCGGTAATTCTGCAGCAGAAGGAAACTTCCAAGGCTCTGCTCCATTGGCAATATACCCATCACTCAAAAAGAAAACAGGGGTCATGAATTCGATGGCTAAGCGGCAAGCTTCAAATGCCATGTTAAAACAATCACTTGGTGTACAAGCAGCAATAACGGGCACGGGCGCTTCTCCGTTACGACCATAAATTGCTTGCAAAAGATCTGCTTGCTCTGTTTTTGTAGGTAATCCGGTACTTGGACCACCACGTTGAATGTTTACGATCACCAGTGGCAATTCCAACATTAATGCTAAACCAATGGCTTCACCTTTTAATGCAATTCCGGGTCCGGATGAACCTGTTACTCCAAGTGCACCACCGAATGATGCTCCGATAGTAGAGGCAATTGCTGCAATTTCATCTTCTGCTTGAAATGTTTTGACACCAAAATTTTTGTGTTTTGATAATTCATGTAGAATATCCGATGCAGGTGTAATAGGATATGTTCCGTAAAATAACGTTAATCCCGATTTTTGTGCTGCAGCGATCAGACCTAATGCTGCAGCCTGGTTGCCCATAATGCTGCGGTATGTTCCTTTGGATACAGGAGCAGGTTTTACTTCAAAGCGATTCATTGGTGCTTCTACTGTATCACCATAGTTGTATCCTGCTTTTAAAACTTTTACGTTAGCATCAATTAGTTCAGGACGCTTTTTAAATTGATCTTTTATGAATTCGATGGTTGTGTCCAATGAACGGTTATACATCCAATAGATGTATCCAAGTACGAACATGTTCTTGGAACGATCCATCTCTTTTGTTCCTAAGCCAGAATCTGCCAATGCTGTTCTCGTGATCTTAGTTACATCGATCACATGAACTTTATATTTTTCTAAGGAGCCATCTGTTAATGGATTTACTCCATCAGGATATTTGGCCAATTTTAAATTTTTAGCATCAAAACCATCGCTGTTTGCAATGATGATACCGCCTTGTTTTAATTGTTTAAGATTTGCTTTTAATGCTGCAGCATTCATTACCACCAACACATCACTCGCATCACCTGCTGTATAAACTTCCACACTTCCGAAGTGTAATTGAAAACCGGAAACACCTGCAATGGTTCCTTGCGGGGCTCTGATCTCTGCCGGGAAATTTGGAAATGTACTTACATCATTTCCGTATAATGCGGTTGTGGTGGTAAACTGTGTTCCTGTCAACTGGATACCATCTCCGGAGTCACCGGCAAATAGGATCACTACATCTGTTTTTATCTCTGTTTGTGCACTCATCTTCTTATGTTGTTTTCGTCTGAAGAAAATCTTTCCGGACGAATTTTTGATACAAATTTATGTTTAAACAAAAAAGGTTTTTCCTTCTCGGGAAAAACCTTTTCAATATTACCTGTTAATATATATTAAAAGCAAATCCCGCAAGTAGCATACTTACAACACATTGCCATCATTTTTGTTCTATTTACTGCGGTTAAATACATTGTTTGATAATTTCGGCAACAAAGGTAGCTAAAAATTTGATTTGTGTGAATAATTTGGTTTATTTTGTTGCTATGAAGAAACTACTGTTAGCATTCGTTTTTACTTTATTTATGGCCTCTGTTACATTAGCAGGAGGTTTTCAGATCAATCTGCAAGGGCAAAAGCAAACGGGAATGGGGCATGCTGGGACAGGACTCTGCATGGATAATGCAACTATTCTTTTTAATCCCGGAGCAATGTCGTTTTTGGACTCTTTAAGAGGATTTACCTTAGGAGCGAGTTTTATTATGCCGCGCACAACTTACTTAGAGCCCTTTCCGGGAACTTACACCTCAAACATAGAAAAGAATACAGGAACGCCCATCACATTGTATGCGGTATATAAATTCAAAAAAACAGCAAAATGGAATGTTGGTTTGGGGGTTTATAATCCTTTTGGGAGTAAGGTACAATGGCCGGATGATTGGAAAGGGCAATTTTTGATCCGTGAGATCGATTTGAAGACGTTCTTTATTCAACCAACCGTTTCTTATAAATTGAATGATAAAATTGGTTTAGGTGTTGGTTTTGTGTATGCTACCGGAACATTTGCTTTGAGGAAAGGGGTGCCTATTCAGGATACGTTGGGCAATTACGGAGAAGGAACATTGGATGGGAAAGCTTCTGGGTATGGCTTCAATGCAGGTATCTATTTCAAAGCGAATGAAAAATTGTCAATTGGCTTTGATTACCGTTCACAAGTAAATGTAAGTGTGGATGGAGGAAGTGCAGAGTTTACAGTGCCATCATCTGTTTCTAATTATTTCCCTACTACTACTTTTTCTACTGGTTTAAGTTTACCTCAGGTGGCTACCTTGGGATTGGGGTATAAATTCAATTCGAAATTAACTATGGCCTTGGATGTGAATTTTATCGGCTGGAAATCTTACGATTCTTTGATCATTGATTTTGCAGATAATACAGATAAATTGAAGGATATTCATTCTGCCCGCGAATACCAAAATTCATACATCTTCCGATTGGGTGCTCAATACGAATTAAACGAGAAATGGTCGGCCCGTTTAGGTGCTTATTATGATATGAGTCCAGTAAAAGCCGGTTACTTAACTCCTGAAACTCCTGATGCAGATAAAATTGGAATTACTGCCGGTGCCACATTTAAGGTGACAAAAAAGATATTTGTTGATGCTTCTCTATTGTACATAGAAGGCTTGAAACGTACCGATACTAACCTGGAAACCCAGTTCGGGGGAACCTACAAATCGAAAGCAGTAGTTCCCGGCATTGCTATTTCATACGTTTTCTGATCATTTCTGATATTTTAATTTTACGAGTATTTTTTTTATTAGGATCCTTTTACTACCTTTAGCATAACCCTAACAAAAAAATACATGAAAAAAATTTACTTAGCTATTGCAACTGCTATAGGAATTGTTGCACCTTATTTTAATTCAAATGCACAATGTGCAGGAAATCGTTATCACGATTTTGTATTTCCTTCTAATCCAACGCTTACTTCAAATATCCAATATGGTAGCAATTTGAAGTTTAACGGGCAAAATCAAAATTTACTTTTGGATGTTTATGAGCCAACCGGTGATACTTCTACAAGCAGAGCCTTAGTGATCATGGCACATGGTGGAAGTTTTATTGGAGGAAGTAAAACAGGGAGCGATGTTGTTTCTTTGTGTAAAGATCTTGCAAAATTAGGATATGTAGTTGCATCGATTGAATACCGTGTTGGTATGACCAATTTCCCAGTACCGGGACCTGATTCCAGCGATGCTACAGAAGCCGTAATGAGAGCAGTGCATGATGGAAGAGCGGCAGTAAGATATTTCAGAAAGAATGCTGCTATAGGTGGTAATACCTATAAGATTGATGTAAACAATATTTATTTTGCCGGAGTTTCTGCCGGTGGATTCATTGCTTTGCAGTTAGCTTATTTGGATGATATTGCAGAATTTCCAACATACATTGATACTCTTGGACAGTCCGGTTTAGGTGGTGGAGTGGAAGGATTGAGCGGAAATCCGGGTTATTCTTCAGATGTAAATGCGATTGTAAATATTTGCGGAGCTATAGGTGATACAGCATGGATGAAAGCGGGTGATGAACCTGTCTTAAATTTTCATGGTACTAACGATGGAACTGTACCATACGGTTCGGCTGTGATCACACTTGCAGGATTGTTTCCAATCATGCCGGTAGATGGAAGTTTTTCTGTAAATGCAAAAGCTGATGAATTAGGTTTGATCAATTGTTTTGAAATTCATGAAGGGCAAGACCATGTGCCTCATACCACCAGTGCAGCATATTACGATACAACTTTAACGATCACACGAAATTTTCTTGAACATTTCACTTGTGGTGTTCCTTTGAATTGTAGCTATACAACAGCACCTGCTGTTGGTATCAATGAAATTACTGTAAATGTAGAAGATGTTGATCTGTATCCAAATCCTGCGTCTAGTAGTTTTATGGTAGATCTTGTGGCATTTGGAAATGCAACGGTTACTATTGAAATGTTTGATGTATTAGGTAAAAATGTAGGAAGCTTTAATGGTGTAAAAACCAATAAATTCAATATTAATAGAAACGATCTTCCTGCTGGAGTTTATTTTGTTAGAATAACATCCGGCAATACAGCTCTTACTAAAAAAGTAATATTGGAATAATAGATACTGTTTGTCAATGAAAAGGCTCCACAAAATGGAGCCTTTTTTATTGAAATAATTCTTTTAGTTTTTCTTCCCTGTAATTGAATATTGCCCGCACTTTTTTCTCAACGAATAACTTATTTATGAGCGGTTCCAGTATCCAGCCTGGCGACCGAAAATGCACAATGTCTCTCATGTGAGTTACTCCATTTCGTTCCTCAAAAATGTGTTCATGTATCCAAGTGTTGTATGGACCATTTAATTGTTTATCAATAAATCGATAGGGTGGTTCCCATTCACTGATCTCTGTTTTCCATTTGAATGGTATTCCGTTTACCTTTATTTTATAATCGATGAGTGTTCCTTTTTGAATGTGAATAGGAAGAGGGCTTAGTATTTTAAAGTGCATATCAGGAGGAGTGATGGAATTCAAATTCTCCGCTTTACTAAAAAAATCAAACACTTCATTTAAAGGCCGGTTGATGGTTGTGTCTTTTATTAGGACGTGCATAATGGTCATTTTTAACATTAAACCAATGAATAGCTTTTTTGTTCTACTTTTGTGATCTAAAATTTACATTATGAAGATCACAATTGTTGGATGCGGGAATATGGGCTTGATCTATGCCCGTGCATTTTTAAAGTATAATATCGTTTCGAAAGAGAATTTGTTATTAGCTGAGAAGAATGAAGCACGAAAACAAGAACTCTTAAAATTGAATATTGGTGAGGTATGTGTAGTCAACGATGCGCGTATCTCCCAGAGTGATATCGTTATTTTAGCAGTGAAACCGCAAGATTTTAACGAATTAAGTGTAGAGTTAAAGCAGGTATTAAAACCTGATAATATTATTGTTTCGATCATGGCG
The DNA here is from genome assembly GCA_016786925.1 of Bacteroidia bacterium. Lineage (GTDB taxonomy): Bacteria > Bacteroidota > Bacteroidia > 2-12-FULL-35-15 > 2-12-FULL-35-15 > 2-12-FULL-35-15. Next base: position 5,136 of record JAEUTU010000047.1, on the reverse strand, counting down.
GGAATGAAGTTGGAAAGAATTGCTTCTGTTTTACAGCAAAAAAACATTGTTCGAGCAATGCCAAATTCTCCTGCTGAATTAGGAATGGGGATGACTGCTTTTACAGCCAATAAACACTTGACGATGGAGCAGATCCGCAAAGCAGAGAATTTGCTTGGGACAACCGGGCGGACAGTGTTCTTTGAGAACGAAGATCTTTTGGATGCTGTAACCGCTTTAAGTGGAAGTGGTCCGGCTTATTTTTTCTACATCGTAAAAAATATGATCGATGCCGGTAAAGAAATGGGCTTTGATGAAGCTACATCGGCTATGTTGGTAAAGCAAACCATGTTAGGCTCCTTCCATCTTTTAAATACAGCTAATAAATCATTGGATGAATTGATCAAGGCGGTAGCTTCCAAAGGTGGTACTACTGAAGCTGCACTCACATCATTCGAACAGAACGGAGTTGGTCATTCGATCCAAAAAGGGATTATAAAAGCAAGGGACAGAGCTACGGAGTTGTCGAAATAGATCAGTTAGGAGCTTGTGTTGCAGTATCATTTTTAAGATGTTCCTGTAAACGAGCTAAAACCATTACCTCCTCAAGATCTTTTTTTCTAATAACATAAGTATCACTCCAGTTGTCATGCCAACCTCTATCACTAAAACAAGAAAAGGGTTCAAAAGGCACGATCCTTGAAAAAGAGCGTGTCACAATTTGATGGAAACTAGGTTTCTCACCATATTCATTAACCACAATTCTTCCTAAGACCAATTTTCCTAAGCTGGATTGTGCTGTACTTTCAAAGAGGATGTAATAAGATGGGTATAAAATGAGAAAGAAAACAATATTTAATAATGTTTCATTAGAATCTCTTAGCCAGTCTGCGTGGCCTGTAATGCCTAAAATCATCCCAAATGTAAACGCAATTGCTCCTTCAAATAGCACATAGAAGATCCTGTCCAAAATAAAATGTCCAAATCTTGCCCAGCCGGTAACAACAGGAATTTCCTTGTACTTATAAAATGTTTTTTCTACTTCTACAATTTCACCCAGTTTGTTTTTCTCTTTACGCTTAACCGTATAGTATTCTTTTATCTCAGTGATTTTCGTTTTCTTCGCTTCTTGCATATTTATGGAATCGTGAAATTAATAGTCGTATTCACAGTTTGATCTCCCAGTTCAGCAAGTGTGAATGTATTGGTCAAGTTAGAACTCATCCAATCGCCAGTTGAAAATGTTCCATCACCGTTGGCATCATAAAGTGAGTAAAGGTAATACGTTCCGGGATGCATGTAATTGAATGTAAATGAATTGTCCGTAGATCCTAAAAATACATAACGCGAACGGTATTTTAATTGTGATGCATTAAATGTAAATCCACTGAATAGCGGTTGTGTGGTAATCATCAGAAATGTTTTCTTTGCAGGGTCAGGTGTATATCCTGCTCCATAGCTAATGTTAACAGTGGTTTTTCCTAGGTAAGGTTGCGATGATTCATTGTAAGGGTCATTCGCAAGATCACTAACTGAATAATAAATAGCTTCGGGACGAGAGTCAAATGTATTTGTAAAATCTTTTACCATTTGTTTTTGAGGGAAGCTAAAATGGCTGATCGCATTTTGAGCGGAGGTGCTATCTTGCATCTTTGCTTTCCAAAGGAAATGTGTTTGTGCGCTTGGTAAGGTGTTATATGCATTTGTGTAGGTATGCATGATCAAACTGTCGTCTTTGAATAGAACATCTACATATACCCTATTTCTTCCTGCTCTGAAATCAGAAAAGCGATAGAAATAATTATTTGCGGTTTCTGAAACACTGTCGATCACTGCATAAGAGATGCGTTGGTTGCCTGCAAATCCACCTCCGTTTCGAAATGCCATTTTATAAGCATTTGCATGTTTCACAATAAAAAAGCTCATCAAAATATTGTTGACAGAGTCCAATTCGTTTTTAGCAGAAACTTGTGCTGCAGAAATAGGTCTGAAGTCAACTATCCACTCAGGAAAACTTCCTAAGGCTGTAGCAGAAACAACAGGTCCGTTCCAAATGCTAGGTAAGTGATTCAAAATGCCAAATCCCATGACATTGCTGTTAGAGTTGATCGGGCCGATATCCGAAGTGCCCGGAGTTGTTTCTTCATTGTCTACACTGTCTCTTTTACAAGAAGAAATGAATAGAGCTATAGATAGCAAGAAAAGCGAAAAGTAGTTTTTCATGTGAAGTAGTTTTGATACATAAAGATATACAAATAAATGTTTTTAATGCATTTTTCTTTTAGTAACTTTGGGGGAAACAGAATCACTATGGCAACTATCAATACACTCGAACAATACCAGCAGGAATATCAAAAAAGCGTAAATGATCCGGAAGGCTTTTGGGCTGAAAAAGCAGAACAATTTGTCTGGAAAAAAAAGTGGGATAGCGTGCTTGATTGGAATTTTTCCGAACCCAAGAATGAATGGTTTATTGGTGGAAAATTGAACATTACTGAAAATTGTCTCGACCGTCATTTGGAAAAACGTGCTAATCAGATCGCCTATTATTGGGAGCCCAATGATCCTCAAGCAAAAGCAGTTTCCTATACCTATAAACAATTGCATGAGCAAGTGTGCAAATTTGCGAATGTGTTGAAGAATAACGGTGCCCAAAAAGGTGATCGAATTTGCATCTACATGCCTATGGTTCCTGAATTAGCCATTGCTGTGTTGGCTTGTGCACGTATCGGTGCTGTTCATTCGGTGGTGTTCGGTGGATTTTCTGCTTCTGCATTAAGTGGACGAATTCAAGATAGCGATTGTAAAATCGTAGTTTGTACAGATGGTGCTTATCGTGGAGCAAAGGATATTCCAATGAAAGATACAGTAGATGAAGCACTGGAAGTTTGCCCATCTGTTGAAAAAGTGATCGTGCTTGAGCATACGCAAAGCAATATCCGTGTTATTGAAGGAAGAGATGTGATGTGGAAAAATGAGATGGAAAAAACAAGTGCTGATTGTCCTGCAGAACCAATGGATGCAGAGGATATGCTTTTTATTCTGTATACATCGGGTTCAACAGGAAAGCCGAAAGGTGTTGTGCATACGTGTGGTGGATACATGGTGTATACACACTATACATTTGAAAATGTGTTTAATTATAGAGAAGGAGATGTGTATTGGTGTACTGCCGATATTGGCTGGATCACAGGACATTCATACATTGTGTATGCTCCACTATTAGCAGGTGCTACCTCTGTAATGTTTGAAGGAGTTCCTACTTATCCTGATGCCGGACGTTTTTGGCAAGTGATCGATAAATATAAAGTGAATATTTTTTATACAGCTCCAACAGCTATCCGTGCCTTAGAAGCAGCAGGTTTGGATTTTGTGAAGCCTTATAAGTTAGATTCTTTGCGAGTGTTAGGTAGTGTAGGTGAACCTATCAATGAAGAAGCCTGGAACTGGTATAATATTAATATTGGAAAGGGTAAATGTCCGATCGTTGATACTTGGTGGCAAACCGAAACGGGTGGTATGTTGATCTCGCCAATTGCAGGTGTTACTAAAACCAAACCGGGTTTTGCAACGCTTCCATTGCCGGGTGTTCAACCTATTTTAGTGGACGATAAAGGAAATGAGATCACTGGTAATGGTGTAGAAGGAAATTTGTGTATTAAGTTTCCATGGCCATCGATCATTCGTACAACATACGGAGATCATGAACGCTGCCGTCAGAATTATTTTGCAACTTATCCCAATCTATATTTTACAGGTGATGGTTGTAGAAGAGATGAAGATGGATATTACCGTATCACGGGCCGAGTGGATGATGTGATGAATGTAAGCGGTCACCGAATTGGCACAGCTGAGGTGGAAAGTGCAATAAACATGCATGCCGATATTGTGGAGAGTGCAGTGGTCGGATATCCTCACGATATCAAAGGTCAAGGAATTTATGCTTATGTGATCTGTACGAATAAGAACAAGGATGCGGAAGCCTTAAGAAAAGAGATATTAGCTGAGGTTACTAAAGTGATCGGACCGATTGCCAAACCCGATAAAATTCAAATCGTAAGTGGTTTACCAAAGACTAGAAGCGGAAAGATCATGCGTAGAATTTTGAGAAAAGTTGCGGAAGGAGAAATGAATAATTTAGGAGATACATCCACTTTGTTAGATCCGAATGTTGTTGAGGAAATAAAAGCCGGTGCCTTATAATTCATCTTGTTTCTGAAATTTTGTTAAAACTTTTATAGTTCCTGAATTTACGCTATCTTCGTGGGGCAAATAAAAACCTGTGTCAGATAGTATCGTCATCATACCAACGTACAATGAAAAAGAAAATGTGGAGAAAATGATCCGCAAGGTATTTTCTTTGCCTTATCCATTTCATTTGTTGATCATTGATGATGGTTCTCCTGATGGAACGGCTGCTATTGTAAAGTCCTTGATGCAAGAGTTTGAAGGTCGTTTGTTTATTGAAGAAAGAAAAGGAAAGTTAGGATTGGGAACGGCTTACATTCATGGATTTAAATGGTCACTTGCCAGAAATTATGAGTTTACTTTTGAAATGGATTGTGATTTTTCGCATAATCCTGATGATCTAATCCGTTTGCGTGAAGCCTGTGTGAAAGGTGGAGATGTTGCGATAGGATCACGATATACCAAGGGAGGTAAGATCGTGAACTGGCCTGTAGGAAGGGTGTTGATGTCCTATTTCGCTTCTATTTATGTGCGCATGATCCTTTGGGTTCCATTTAAAGATACAACAGCAGGGTTCAAGTGTTATAGAAAAAAAGTGTTGGAGCGTATCGATTTTGATAGCATCAAATTTATTGGTTATGCTTTTCAGATAGAAATGAAATACATCGCCTACCGTTTAGGGTTTAAAGTGGTAGAAGTACCCATCACATTTACTGACAGAACAGAAGGCGTTTCTAAAATGAATAAAGGAATTTTTAAAGAAGCCATCCTAGGTGTTCTTAAAATGCGATTTATGAAAATAAAATAAACGCAATGAGCTTGCGATCTTTCATATTCTTTTTCTTTGTATCACTTCCATTTTTTTCTTTTTCTCAGCAATCCATCAATGTTGCTAAACTAAAAACACATGTGCGTTATCTCAGTTCGGAGAAACTTCACGGCCGACTGACCGGCTCACAGGATGAGTTA
>JAEUTU010000106.1 GCA_016786925.1 Bacteroidia bacterium | reverse complement strand
CACTTTCTGTTAACTTTGGTACAGATGCATTAGGAGGAACTATTAATATTATCACAAAAAAAAATCAAGTAAAAACATTTTCCTTTTCTAATAGCAATTATTACGAAAGTAATGGTCAATACAATTTAACAGGCAAGATTGGATTTCAGAAAAAGAATAATATGATCAGCTTGTCAGGTGGAAGAAACTATTTCGATGGATGGAGAACGAACGACAAACCCTTTTTAATTGAAAAAAAACGAATTGCAGACAGTCTAAGACACCAAGATTGGAAACCTAAAGAACAATATTTTGCAACATTATTTTATAGTCACTTTTTTAAAAAAATAAAAATAAATTATACAGGGGATTACTTCTACGAAAAAATAATAAATAAAGGACTACCTCGTGCACCATACTCTGAAACAGCATTTGATGATAGATATGTTACTAATAGAATTACAAACTCCATTAACTCAACTGGAAATATTACAAAGAATATACATATCAATATTTTAGTCGCCCACAGCAATTTCAACCGAATAAAAAATACCTATTTCAGAGATCTTACAAATCTAAATGAAATACTAACTGAAAACGAAAATGATCAAGATTCCTCTTCTTTTAAAAATATTATGAGCAGAGGAACGATAAGCAGTACAATTGACTCATCCAAGATAAACGCTGAGATAGGGTACGACCTTAATCATGAAACTGCAACAGGATTGAGAATAAAAAACTCAAAACAACAAATGGGAGATTATGCTTTGTTTGCTACAGCTGAATACAAGCCCTTTTCTTCTGTAATCATTAGACCTGGGGTAAGAGCGATATATAATACAGCATATAAAGCACCAATTATTCCTTCTTTAAACATAAAGTTATCTCCTAATAGCTACGCAAATAAAAAAAACTCACATGCATTTCGTTTCTCTTACGCAAGGGGATACAGAGCCCCTTCACTAAAAGAACTATATTTCTTTTTTGTTGATATCAATCATAATATTACCGGAAACGAAAATTTGAAAGCTGAACAATCTCATAATTTCAACATAAGTTACACTTATAACACTACAAAAGGACAAACATCAATAAAAAACGATGTGATCCTTTTTTACAACATGATAGAAAACATGATTTCCCTAGCACAGGTAAGCGGAACAGAATATAGCTATTTTAACATTGATCAATTCCGGACAAATGGTATTCAGCTCCAAAACGAGATCAGCTTCAATCACTTAAAATTAACTTTAGGCGTAGGCTGCATTGGGCGATACAATCAATTGCAAAACACACAAGCTCCAGAAAAGTTTAGCTATTCCCCTGAAGCCAAGTTTAATATTTTCTATGAGTGGCACAAGCTTCAAACAACCCTTGCTTTATTTTATAAATACACAGGAGAAATGCCAGGTTATGCTGTTGATGAAAACAATAATATTATTAGAACCACAATTGACGATTATCACATGGGGGATTGTTCTATTTCTAAATTATTTTTCAATAAAAAAGTAGCAATTTCAATTGGAGCAAAAAACATATTTAACATTAAAAACATTAATGGCTCGGTTACAAATGGTGCTCATACTGGGAATAGTAACAGTATAACAATTGGAATGGGAAGAACTTACTTTTTAAAATTAGATTTTCATTTAAATAGCAAAAAATAAATGCATAAAAAATATTTCATTGCTCTATTTTCAACACTCTTTCTCTATGCATGTGAAAAAGAGGAAATTCCTATTCCAAAACATGACCCCGGTAATGTGATTACCAATACCGTAAACATGAACAGCGACTATAAATGGCAGATCTATTTCGATCTTAAAACCAATGCAGTTGTTGGGCAAAACTTAAAAACAATATGGGATCTTGGGTTTGCGTGTTCGGAAACAGACAATCATATTATTCTTAATTCAGCGAAATCAATGTTTTGTTATAATACGCTAAATAGCAACTTCAATATCGTAACAGATACTTCCGGATTTTCATCGAATAAAAAATGTGACCACCCGTCTGGTCATTCAGACTCTACTGCAATTGGAGAATGGGAAGGATTTAACAACGTCTACATTATAGACAGGGGATATAATGAAAACGGAATACACCAAGGCTACAAAAAGATCCAATTTTTAAATGCAACATCAACGTCCTACACTATCCGATTTGGTGAACTAAATGGCAATAATGATACAACTATTCAAGTTGCAAAAGACACAAATTACAATTTCACATTTTTATCATTCACAAGTGCAAGCAGTGTGATCGTAGAACCACCTAAAAACACATGGGATCTCGTATTTAGCCAATATACACACATTTTTTATGAGCCCGCACCCACACCATATTTAGTAACAGGATGCCTTTTAAATAGACACCAAACAATGGCAACCATCGACAGCACAACTAGCTTTAACACAATTAACTTTACCCTACTTCCCTATTACTCATTATCCTCAAATATAAACACCATCGGTTATAATTGGAAAACATATTCAGGAAGCAACTATGCCACCCACCCTCACTATAATTATATTATAAAAGATCAAGAAGGATACTATTATAAATTGCATTTCATTGATTTTTATAATGCTTCTGGAATAAAAGGGAATCCAAAATGGGAATTTCAACAACTTTAAATGTCTATTAAGAGTAAATTAAAAAAAACAGGAATAATTGGAATAATTTTGTTTCTGTTAAAAGGCATTATCTGGCTAATTTTCGCCTATTGTTCGTTAAAATAATGTCTAATCCAATCGTATCTCGGTTTTATGTTTTACCTCCGTCATCACGAATGAACTTTGCACATGAGATATATTCTCAAGTGCAGCTAATTTATTCGTAATGAAATCCTGATAATTATTCATATCAGTAGCTACGATCTTTAACAGGTAATCAAACGTACCGGCTGTATGATAACATTCCATCACTTCATCAAACTTTACAACGGTTTGCTCAAATCGTTTTAGCAAGGGCTTTGAATGCAATTGCAGTGAAACATTACAATATACCACCAGCCCTTTCCCGATCTTTGTTTTATTCAACAGCGCTACATAGTGTTCGATCACACCTGTTCTTTCCATACGCTTAATACGTTCATAAGTGGGTGTAATACTCAAACCAACTTTATCTGCAATTTCTTTCGTATTTAAAGTGCAATCCTTTTGCAACAATTTCAGGATCTGCTTATCCAACTTATCCAGCTTTTCCATGTAGATTTTTTTTCCAAAAATAAAACAATTATCAAACAAATAAAGACATTTTATCTATTTATTAGTTATAAATAAGAATAATCATCTAAAATAGTTTATTTATTTAGAATTAAAACAACGCGATGCTATCTTTGATATTCATAAATCTCTCAAACAATGGCAACAAAAAGCACAAAATCTAAAAAAATGCATCCTGAAAGTTTAATGATGAGTCATGGCTATAAACCTGAATTATCAGAAGGTGCAGTAAAATGTCCAATATTTCAAACCTCTACTTTCGTTTTCAAAACTGCAGAAGAAGGGAAATCATTCTTTGAAGTAGCCTATGGAAAAAGGACATTAAAACCAAAAGAAGAAGTAGGTTTGATCTATAGCCGTATCAACAATCCTGATCTGGAAATATTAGAGGACCGTTTGTGTTTATGGGACGAAGCGGAAGATGGAGCTGTATTTGAAAGTGGAATGGCTGCGATCAGTACAACAGTTTTAGAATTGTTAAAGCCCGGAGATCTACTGCTTCACAGCGAACCGATCTATGGTGGAACGGATCATTTCTTCAAACATATATTATTGAAATACGGAATTCATAGTGTTGGTTTTATGCCGAACCAATCAAAAGCAGAGATCATTAAGATGATTGAAGCGACTGGGAAAGCAGATCGATTAGCCATGATCTTTATCGAAAGTCCGGCCAACCCGACCAACGACCTGATCGATATGAAAATGTGTGTGGAGATCGCAAAAAAATATTCTACCAAAGAAAAGAAAGTGATCACTGCTATTGATAATACGTTCCTTGGCCCTGTGTTCTCTCATCCATTAAAACATGGATTTGACCTGGTATTATATTCAGCCACCAAATACATCGGTGGACATAGCGATGTTATTGCAGGAGCTTGTGTAGGATCTAAAGAATTAATGAAGCGTGTAAAATCATTCCGTAGTATCATGGGAACAATGGCATCACCTAACACCGGATGGTTGTTGATGCGCAGCTTGGAAACATTAAAGATGCGAATGACCGTTCAGGCTGAAAATGCCAAAAAAGTAGCAGCATGGCTAGATAAACATCCGAAAGTGGAGAAAGTATATTATTTAGGACTTTTGAAAAAAGGTGATAAACAATATAACACTTACAAAACGCAATGCTTATCCCCGGGAGCGATGATCAGCTTTGATGTGAAAGGTGGAGAGAAGCAAGCATTTAAAGTGTTGAATGCAATGAAACTGATTAAACTTGCTGTGAGTTTGGGAAGTACAGAATCTTTAGCAGAGCATCCTTACTCAATGACACATACTCCGGTGAATGATGATCTGAAAAAGAAAATGAACTTAACTGAAAAAATGATCCGTTTATCTGTTGGTGTTGAACACTATGAAGACATCATCAGTGATATTGAACAAGCATTGGCTAAGATCTAAAATAAAAAGCCCCCGATAGAATCGGGGGCTTTTTATTACAAATGAATTTTTGTAACCAGATCTGCTAATCGACTGGAATAACCATATTCATTATCATACCAACCGATCACTTTGATCATGTTACCAACTACAGAAGTAAATTCTGCATCGTAAATACAAGAAGCTGGATTACCAACAATATCTATTGACACGATCGGATCTTCCGTATATTGAAGAATGCCTTTCAAATTTGTTTCAGCTGCTTTTTTAAATGCAGCATTGATCTCTTCTACTGTTGTTTCCTTTTTCAACACGCAGGTAATATCTGTCAATGATCCATCAGGAACAGGCACACGCATTCCGCAACCACCTAACTTGCCTTCTAAATGAGGAAATATTTTGGTAATAGCCTTTGCAGCACCTGTTGAAGTAGGAACAATTGACATTGCAGCAGCACGAGCTCTACGAAGATCTTTATGAGGTGCATCGTGTAATCGCTGATCACCTGTATAAGAATGCACAGTAGTAATATATCCATCCTCCACTCCCCAATTCTCATCCAACACTTTGATCATAGGTGCCGCACAATTGGTGGTACATGATGCATTAGATATGATCGTATCTTCTCCGGATAAGATTTCATCATTGATCCCTAACACCACTGTTTTGATATCATTCGTTTTAGGAGGTGCAGAAATGATCACTTTTTTTGCTCCGGCAGTAATGTGCTTACCTGCTGTTTCTTTATCCAAAAAGAAACCGGTCGATTCAATTACAATATCTACACCGAGTTGTTTCCATGGCAAATTCAAGGGATCTTTTTCAGCATACACAGGGATCTTTTTCCCATTCACTACGATCATTTTTTCTTCCGAACTCACCTCAGCATTTATTCCTCTGTGAACTGAATCATATTTTAAAAGATGGGCTAATGTTTTACTATCAGTAAGATCATTGATCGCTACTACTTCAATATTATTTCTCTCCAGCATCACACGAAATGATACTCTCCCGATACGACCAAATCCATTAATGGCAACTTTAATTTTTTGCATGACATAAATATTTACACAAAGATACTTTGAAAATCAATACCCGATTTAAAAGTACTGTATTTGTTTTTTGAATAATTTTGTAAAAAAAATACCATGGTCTACTTTACAGAAAAACAGAAATTCAAACAATGGTGGTTGTGGTTAATACTCGTTTTACCATTCACAGGCATTCTTTTCTCCATCTTGCAAAATGGGGCAACAACAGCTGATATAAAAGAATTGACAATTGGAATTCTGATTGTAATTATCATCGCCTTTGCAATACTGTCGTTAAATCTCAGAACGGAGATCACAGAAAAGGGAATCGCCTACAAATTCAGTTTTTTCCATTCAAAATTTCATTTATTGGAATGGGATAACATTGCTGATTGCTTTGTGCGTGAATACAAACCGATATGGGAATATGGCGGTTGGGGATTAAGATACTCTTTCCGGAATGGTAAAGCATTTAACACCATGGGCAATCAAGGCTTACAGATCATTCTAAAAAGTGGCGACAAAATTATGATCGGTACACAAAAGGCAGATGAGCTGAGGAAATTGATCGGGGAACTAAAAAAACAGCATTTAATACGATCAAATCCGGCATAATTAAAAAGGGTTTGTTATTTTTGCGCTCATAAACACAAAAAACAAATGATCCACAAAGAAGGTTATCCCTCCATTATTCTGACACTGATTGTTGTCGCCATCATTAATTTTCTGACACACTATTTTGCAGGTTCCTACGCTATCGTTTTATGGCTGGGCTATGCACTATCTGCATTTCTACTGATCACTATTCTCCAGTTTTTCAGAAACCCTGCCCGTAAGATCATCATCGATGACAACACGATCACCGCTCCTGCTGATGGTAAAGTGGTGGTGATCGAAGAAGTGATGGAAACTGAATATTTCAAAGAAAAGCGTTTACAGATCTCTATTTTCATGTCGCCCATCAATGTGCATGTGAACAGATTCCCGATCGGAGGAATCGTAAAGTACGCAAAATACCATCCGGGCTTATTTTTGGTTGCTTGGCATCCAAAATCATCAACCGATAATGAACGTACCACAATCGTTGTTCAGCATAAGAATGGACAAGAAGTTCTATTCCGTCAGATCGCAGGAGCACTTGCGCGCAGGATCGTATTCTATTGTAAAGATGGCGACCAAGCTGTTCAAGGAAGTGAGTTCGGATTTATCAAGTTTGGCTCCCGTGTCGATTTGCTTTTGCCAACAACTGTAAAGGTAAAAGTAGGATTAGAGCAAAAAGTGAAGGGCAACGAAACGGTTATCGCCACTTTTAATTAATTTTAACAATTATTAAGAGCAAATCATTTTTTTTGAACCATTTTTTTGGTACTTTTATTGTGTAATTAAACTGGAAACCAAAACCTTAAACCAATATCAAATGAAAAAATTATTTTTATTGTTAGCATTCACAGGAGTTGTAGGTGCTGCATCAGCAAACTCAATTGCTAC
>JAEUTU010000061.1 GCA_016786925.1 Bacteroidia bacterium | reverse complement strand
TAAGGAGCTAGGTTCAAGTAAGAGCTGGCAGGAGCTGTTGCAGCAAAATAGATCGGACGTTTCCAGTCATTTTGTGCTAACAAGTCGATGATCATTAGATCATTCTTTTGTACATAATTTCCTTGAACAGTCCAGTCGATGCTTTTTACAACACGGCTAGCCAATTCTTTTGGAACTGTACCATTGTTGACAACCGTTGCACTATCTACCGGAACACTCATGTTACGTGTAGGGAAATAGTTGTAGAACGTTCCTGATTGTACTTCCAATTTGTTTGATTTGTCTTCGCTTTTCGCAAATTCGATCAACTCTTTTACAGAGATGTGTCCTTTGATCCCTCTATCGTGGAACAACACAACATCACGTGTTCCCTGACGGTATTGCTCTTTTTTCAATGAGAAAGGAACAGGATCCGACAAGTACGCTTTGTGTACCATTTGATCGATGTACCAATCAGTATTCAAGAGTTCTAAACATACTACACGCACATCCGTACGGATGCCTTCTACCTCTTGTGCATACCAAAGCGGGAACGTGTCATTATCACCATTGGTAAATAAAATGGCATTCGGTGCGCAGGATTCTAAATAGTTGCGTGCAAAATCGCGTGCAATATAACGGTTCGAACGATCGTGGTCATCCCATTCTTCTTTTGCCATGAGTGTTGGAACAGCTAATAAGCAAACTGCTGTTGCAGCAGTAGCACTCGCCATTTGATTCATCTTACTTTGTAAGAAATCATAAATAGCTAATACGCCTAATCCTATCCATATCGCAAATGCGTAGAAGGAGGCCGCATACGCGTAATCACGCTCGCGTGGCTCAAATGGTTTTTGATTCAGGTAAACCACAATAGCGATACCGGTAAAGAAGAATAACAATCCTACTACGGCCGCATTCTTTTTATCTTTTTTCAAATGATAATATAAACCGATCAAACCTAAAATGAATGGTAAACCATACAAAGAGTTGTTGGCTTTGTTGTTGTCGGCATTATCAGGTAATCCTTCTTGAGGCCCTAAGCGAGCTTCATCAATTCCTTTGATGCCTGTTTTCCAGTTTCCTTCAGCAGCGCTGCCATGACCTTGAATTTCGTTTTGGCGACCGATAAAGTTCCAAGCGAAATAACGTGAATACATCCAGCCCAATTGATATTGGAAGAAGAATTTTAAATTCTCGCCAAAGGTTGGTTTTTCCAGTGTTTCTGTTTCACCCGTTTGAGGGTTGTTTACAGTAATGCGTTGGTAGTTTCTGACATTCGTCCAATTACGGTAACCCGCAATGTGATTTGATTGATTACTCCATAAACGAGGGAATAATGTAGTAAAGCGGGGATCATAAACAGGCAACGAACCTTTGCGATCATCAGAGATCACATATTTTCCTGTTTTTTCATCTTGTGCATACACAGGATTTCCGTCTTCATATTTGATCACAGGAGCAGTGAAATACTGTCCGTGCAAAATAGGCCATGTTCCGTATTGTTCACGGTTCAGGTAAGCCAATAAGTTAACCGCATTCTCCGGATTGTTCTCATCCATTGGAGTGTTCGCTTGTGAGCGGATAACAAGGATGATGAAAGAAGAATATCCGATCAAAATAACCGTAAAACAAAGGATAACGGTATTTAAAATAGGTTTTGCTTTTTTCTTGGTATAGCGTAATCCGAAAACAATTCCACCTACGATCAATAATCCGTAAATGATGGTACCGCTGTTAAATGGTAATCCCAAGGTGTTCACGGCAAAGATCTCGATCTTAGCTGCTAGTTTTACGATCAATGGAATAACTCCGCCTTGAATACCACCAAGAATAACAACGGATAAAAGTCCGGTGATGATGATGCCTTTGCGGGTGATCTTGTCGTAGCGTTTGAAGTAGTAAATAAATACAACAGCCGGGATCACCAATAAATTCAATAAATGGACACCGATCGCTAAACCGATCAAATAAGCAATAAGGATGATCCAACGATCAGCATGTGGCTCATCGGCTTCGCGCTCCCATTTAAGGATAGCCCAGAAAGTGATAGCAGTAAAGAAAGAAGACATGGCATAAACCTCACCTTCAACAGCTGAGAACCAGAAAGAATCAGAGAATGTATATGCTAAACCACCTACAGCACCAGCACCAAGGATAGCAGTTAATTTACCCGAAGTAAGTTCGCCTGACTTTTCCATGATCTTACGACCAAGGGCAGTGATGGACCAGAATAAGAAAAGGATACTGAATGAGCTGCAAAGCGCACTCATGGCATTGATCATCATCCCTACTTTAGAGGTATCACCAAAGGCAAATAAGCTGAAAAAACGACCGATCAACAGGAACAAAGGAGCTCCCGGAGGGTGACCAACCTCTAATTTATAGGCACAGGAGATATATTCACCACAATCCCAAAAGGAAGCGGTAGGTTCCATTGTGCTCAGGTAAACAAAGGAAGCAATAGCAAATACCAGCCAGCCTACAATGTTGTTAAAACGTTGATAATTAGAAGTATTGATCATATTTATCGGCTTGTTTTATATAAATTTAATGTTTGCGAAGTTAGAAAATTAATTGAACCTACGGCTGTTAAAAAAAGACAAGATTTTAAAAAAAATGTTTGTAAATATGGATTATTTGTTATTTTTGCAGCCTCGTTCACCGAAACATTGTGTAGGTGAACCAATAGCCCGAGCAAACGATTATAGCAAAGGCGAACATTGTCCGATGGTGTAACTGGCAACACGTCTGATTTTGGTTCAGAAGAGTCCAGGTTCGAAACCTGGTCGGACAACATCAAAAAAAAGAAACCCCTTGACTATTAGTAGTTAAGGGGTTTTGTTTTGGGGTTAGCCCGCATTTATCAATTCTAATTTTCTTGGACATTACAATTATAATTCTGCTTTTATTATAATATAGGAGATTACAGAGATATCTGTTTAATGTCGGATATTTTCTTTTTTAGAATAAAATGAATTATTTTTGATTAGTAAATCAATATTTGTATAACTTTGTAACTTAACTTATAAGTGAAGCGTAAAATTGAACTCGAAAAGCTAGATGAAGAAGGATACGCATCTTTATACGTATTTAATATTGATGGAGGGGACTACGAATATTTGAAATATTATTCTGAATTTGAAAACGACAAAAAAGTTCAATGGGATTTTGATGTTATTGATCGGAGGATTGAAAAAATATTAGAGGATGGCGCAGAAGACGAGCATTTTAGAAGAGAGGGAAAGGCAGTAAAGGCTCTTCCAATTGAAACCAGCTTACTTAGACTGTACTGTTACAGAATTTCGCCTAAAATATTAATATTGGGTAATGGAGGGTTAAAGCCAAGAAATAAAAAAGAACCTGAAAAAAATAAAACACAAAATTTTCCGATACTTAATAAATATTGTGAAACAATTAGGTTAATTGGGGACGAAATAAAATTGCAAATAAAAAGTGGTAAGGTTATTAAAAAAGGAAATGAATTAATTGGTTTAAAACCATTTATAATAGATATACCAGATGATTAAAAGCCCAAGGAAAAATAGAGAAAGACCAATGGAAAGTGGAGTGGTAAGATATGTCGACCATTCAATGAATATTTCCAAACAAATAGTTTTAATTTTAAGAGAATTAGATGTGCCGAACTCTTATTTGGCTTCTAAGTTAGGTAAAAAAGAGTCTGAAATCAGCAAATGGCTTAGAGGGACACATAATTTCACTTTAAAAACTATATCAAAAATTGAAGATATTTTAGGGCAAAGTATTATTGTATGTCCAAAGGATGTTTCTATTCCGAAAAATTATTGGATTTCTCCTTCAAATTCGATTATTCCGATTAAATCAGCTCCCGATCAAGTATCAAAGAATATGATATTATCAACTGATATTGAAAATGAATTCTGTCTTCAAGACGAAGCTTTAAGTATGAATTAAAATGGCAACTAAAAAAAAATTACGTACTTCTGGCCTAAAGGCAAAGTCAGACAATGTTAAAAGAAAAATTTCGCCAGCCTTTGCAAGCCGGGCAGAACAAAAGCAATTAATTTCTAAAATTGACAATATTGAATTGCTGAGCTTAAAGGTTGAAGTTGTTGATGAAGACTTAATCAAAACCCTAAACAGTAAGAAATTTTCATTTGAAATAAATTTGAAAATTACTTTCGACAAGGCAAATAATATGGTTATTCTTACTTCAAATATTAAAATTTTCAAAGATTTGAATAAGGATTTATTTTTAGGTGAAATTTATTCAAAAGGCCAATTTTATATTGAAAATTATAATGACGTAGTAGATAATGAAACCAATTTACCAACATCGGTTGCTTCATTATTTGCTGGAGTTTTAATTTCAACCACTAGAGGTTTTTTGATAATCAAATCAAAAGGGACAATACTTGACGGAGCTATGATTCCATTCTTTGATGCACGGAAACTTTTTAAAGGTTCTAATGCGACACATAAATAATTAAGATTGTGTCATCTAAATTTTGGCTGATTTTATTTCCGATTTATCGAATATTATTTCATTGACTATAAATTCTGTCGTTCAAAAAGGTCTTTTTCCACGTGCGAAAACTATTGAGGGCGTAAATTAATTCTTTATAGCCACTTGTAAAAACTCTTCATTTCCATTAGTCATCCTCATCCTCATCAGTTTTTTTGAAATTTTGAAAAGGATGTTCATAAAGTTTCCATCGAAACAATTGAAAAATAATACCGACAAAAAACCAAGTTAAATATTTCGATAGTGTGTAATTAATATTGGAACCTTTGCCTGTATAATCTAAGACAATAACTTTGATCCCAAGAATTATAAAAAGAGAAACAAAAGATACAATAAGTGGAAGAATAACTATATTTCCCCACCATTTACGTTCAAACCATTCAAATATAAATGGATCTTTAGTGTCTTTTGTGGTAAAATTATTTAGTAAATATAGATAAAAGCAAAAAGCAAGATATTTCGCTCCATCCCGAATTACATTATCTAAAATTAGCTCCCAATTAACCATTGTATGTGGTATTTAATTTTCTCAATATTATACTATCCTTTATCAAAAATATGCAAAATATTAAGATAATTAAATTGAATATTTAATTGAAGAAAAAGTAATTAGTTTTGACAATGAGTTGCTATTTAAATTGGTGTTTGAACGTTCTGGAGATGGCAAAATAACGATTTTAATAAATTTGATAATATTGAAGAGCCTGTATTTGTTAAAGGATGTGAGGACGAGTATTATTAATTTAAAAGAAAGATTAAAAGTAACTAAATAAAAAAGCCCGCTAAATTTAGCGGGCTTTTTATTTATTGTACAATTAGTTTTTGTGTTTTGACCTCATCCCCTGAATAGATAATGATAAAATAAATTCCTTTTTCAGATAAGCTCAACTGCAATATTTCCTGTCCATTGGAATGGAGCTCTTTTACTTTTTTTCCATCAACTGTATGGATCAAGATCCTTTGCTGAAAACCGCCTGTTGAAGCAGGGAATATCAAATGAAAATTTCCATCACTTGGATTGGGATAAATAAACAGATCATTTTTTGCAGATGTTTGCTCAACACTTGTTACTGTGTTGCAAAAAATTGTGTTCACTGTATCAATCAGGGGCGTGCTTGCTACAATTCCCGAACCAGGTGCTGTTTCCAAATAATCGCCTGTGATCTCCCAGATGATCGCTCCACGTGCATTATTATCAATAGCATATTGTGCTTTTTTACCAATTGAAATTTTATCATCATAAGAAACAAATGTTCCTGCTGCGCTCGTGCTTGGTTTTCCTAAAAGGTAGGAAACCTGCGCATTGCTGTCCCAATAATAATTGAACAGTTGTATATTCTTTTGAATATTATAATAAAGTGGTGTGCCATCGTCTTCATAGAATAATGTTGTATTAGCAGTGCAGTTTGTTGCTTGATAGAGTGTGCTTGCTCCTTGTTGTGATCGTCCATAAAATGCCAGTCCAATGTTGATCTTGTTGGATGGTACAGCATAGGTAGTTGTTAGCAATTGGAAAGCACTGTTTAAATTGAATTGACTGTTGCCTGATGCAGGAGCATACAATGGAGAATTGTGGTTGGCTGCACAATCCCATGCTCCAAATAGGTCATACGACATTAAATTGATCATATCCAGAATAGGAACAATGTTGCTCCATTCAATGTCTTGTGCTTTAACAGGGTCAGCAGCAAAGCAGGCACTTAATAAATATTGTTTGCCATTTCTGTTTCCTAAAGCCGTAATAGAATCCTTTACCTGTTGTAAAAGGATGGTGAAATTTTGTTTGTCGGCAGGAGTGCCTGAATGTTCTGCAAATCCGGGATATTCCCAGTCGATATCGATCCCGTCAAAATTATAAAAGGAAAGCAAGCGATTACATTCTGCTGCAAAGGTTGCCCGTTTGGTAGCATTGGCGGCTATTCCCGGAAAGTTGTCAGAAAGCGTCCATCCGCCAATAGAGACCAATACCTTTGTTCCTGCCTGATGAGCTTTATCGATGATCGAAGTATTTGGATAATAACTTACCGGTGTGGTCGACCAGTTGATCTGTCCTTGCAATAAATTTTCATCGGCCCAGGTATCTGTATTAGAGATAAGTCCACTGCTTTCAGGCTTGAAAAAGCAGTAGTTGATGATGGAATATTTTCCATACTGAATACTGTTTGGGTTAACCAGTTTGGCTCTGTCGTACCATTGCCAGTTAGGATAATATCCGATGATCTCTTTACAAGATTGTGCTTTTGTGTAGGACGATAACCCCGAACAAAGCAAAAGAAAATAGATTGAAATTTTTTTCATGACTTATTTTTTTACAAACCTATTTCTTAAATCAATAATGTGGCAACCAAAATCGTTTATAAATTACTTTAAAAAAATGTAATGAAATATTTGTTGTTATATATAAAATATTGATTAATAGAATTATAAGTAATTATTAATATATTTATACTCGTTAAAAATTACGATGAAAACATCTTCTTCTGAACTGTATGATCTAATTAAAACCATGAGCGAAAACGAACGTTCAGGTTTTATTGAACGGTATTCTCAGGCATCATCATCTCCGGAATATTTAAAATTATTTAAAGCATATGCTGCTCAAAAAAAATTTGATGAGGAAAGGATCAAAAAGCATCTAGAACTTAAAAATTTTGAACGGATAAAGATCTATCTGCATAAAAATCTGCTGAGTTATTTATCTATGCTCTCCAATGAAGGAGTAGAACAGGAGATCATGAATATGATCTCTGTTGGCAATGTTTTGGCAGAACGTTTATTGGTGCAACAATCACTTGCTATTTTTAAGAAAGCACGTAAACTCGCCCTAAAAAAGGAATACTTGCATTATGTGTTGATATTGGATCAAAAGATCCATCACCACGAAACAGGTCTGTTGAATCCTGTACATGCCGACCATTTCAGATTTAAATATAAAAAAGAGGGATTTGATCCATTGGTGAAGCGTATAGAAATGGAATTAGAGTCGGAGATCTATTTGTTAAACAGGCGATTATTCAGTCAGAAGAATAGTACGCTGATGCGTAGCAAAGAAGCGCGCAAGGAGTTGAAGAATACATTTGAGGAGTATGTTAAAGCGGGTGAACATCCTTTAATGACATTTAATGCACGTATAAAGTTCTACATTGTTTCTGCTTATTATTATCAGCAGCTTAACCAATTTGATAAAGCGATCTATTTTTTTCAAAAAAGTGTGTATGCTTTTGAAAATGAAAATCCGAATCCTACTGAAAATTATAATAACTATGCTGTAGCTTATCATAATTTAATGTTTACCTATTCGAGAGTAAAAAACCTTGAAGGTGTTAGGGCTGTGCTTGATAAATTGTATGTCATGAAGCCGCGCACAAAAACACATCGTACCGTTATCATGCAGTCCTATGTTACCTATGAAAGTAATTATTGTAAATATGTGTACGATTATCCTCTACGCAAAAAACGACTAGCTGAAACAGAACGTTATTTTTTGAATTATAAAAACAACATTCACAAACAACTGTACCTGCAAACCTGTATTAATTTATCCATAAATTATTTTATTGATAAAAAATTCAAGAAGGCATTGGAGATATTGCAACATGTTTCTGAATATGAATCGATGGAGTATTACAAAGATATGGTGAGTGTGATGAAGGTGTATCGTTTGATCATCTATATGGAGATGGGAAAAATGGAGCTTTTGTCGTTTGCTATTCGTAATACCTATAGACATATGCTGAAGCACATGCAATACTTTGAATTTGAAAAAGTAGTAATAGAAACGTTAAAACGGATTATTCTAACAAACTCTGTAAAAGAACAGAACAAGATATTAATGAATGCTGCGGAGAAGTTTAAGGACCTAAAGAAAAGTCCGGATACAGCACAAGTATTTCTGATTTTCAATTTTTCCGGATGGATCGATTGCAAAGTGCGGAACAAGGAATATCATGATCTGATGAATATATAATAAAAAAGCCCGCTAATTTTAGCGGGCTTTTTGTTTGGGGATGTTATTTATTAATCCACAGCAAATTCAGAATCTTTAATTCCTTTGTTGATGTTCACTGATTCAAGCACCAGCTTCACCGGCATTGGACCAAAATTCGCATTGATCGTAGCAGGGAATTTAATTCCATTGTAATCTTTGTAATCACTGAAGTCGGTTGTAGTAGTTACATCACCTTGTTCTGTTTTAGATGTTTTTACAGCACGCACTTTCAATCCTGTAGCTACATCATACCATTCGGTGCTTTTCTTTCCTCTTGGATCAGCTACTTCCACCGCATAGGCATCTTTTCCATTGATAGGCTCCACACCTTTCACTGTTAATTTGAAACCTAATTTTTCATATTGCATTTCCTGATTGATCACCGCTTCTTCTTTTAACTCTTCCAACTCTTCACCGGTAATGTCTTTTTTACCTTGCATTCCACTTGATTTCGCTTTGGTTCCATCATACACCATTTTTTGAACGGTCATTGGTCCCATTTTCACATTCATGGAATATTTGTTAGGTGCTTTTTGTTGAGTGGTCATGTTGATCTTGCCATATTGTGTATCAGCATTTCTTGACATAGAAATATCTTTTATTCCACTTAATGCTTTTTCACCGCCAATAGCTTTTATATACGCATCAATAACTGTTTTTGCAGTTACACCTGCCGGAACAGGTTTTAATTTGGTAGGAACATTACCATAGTTATCATAGAACTCAATGGTTTTTGTTGCACTGAATTTATCCAGTTTTGGAGCTACTTCATTTCTGTCGCCCACCACTAAAATGGTTGCATTCTCCGGACGGATATATTTTTGTGCCATTGCATAGATATCATCTACTGTTACAGCAGCCAGGTTTTTTAAGTAATTCTCGTAGTAATCTTTTGGCAATTTGTAACGGTCGATGTTGATCGCGAATTTGGCAACTGTTTCAGGATCTTCCAATGAAATCGCAAAATTTCCTGTTAAGAAATTCTTGATGCCATCCAATTCATCTTGAGGTACTTTTTCGGTACGGATACGGTTCAATTCATACATGATCTCCTGAACAGAGCTGTCGGTAACAGCATTACGAACTTTTGCATACGCACTAAATTCAGACACCAATTCATCGTTGTTCAATGATGAATAAGAACCGTAAGTATATCCATGTTTCTCACGAAGGTTCATGAATAAACGGGAAGAGAATCCTGCTCCTAAAATGGTATTTAATACACGTGCTTTGATCACATCTTCGCTGTTTGGTTTTAAATCAACCGGATAGGTTACATTGATAACAGATTGAACAGCTCCTGCTTTGTTTACAATTGCCACACGTGTTTTTGCAGGTGCTACCGGCATTTTGAAATTTTGTGTCGGCACATCTGCTTTTTGCCATGAACCAAAATATTTTTCGATCAATGGTTTTACTTCTGCTAATGTAACATCACCCACTACCGCCAAATAAGCAACATTCGGACGGAAATAGGTTTTGTAATAGTTGTTGCATTTTTCCAATGTGATCTTGTTCACACTTTCTTCAGTAGTGATCTCGCCATACGGATGATCTTTTCCGAAGTTTAAAACAGCTTTCACATTTTTAGAGATCGCATCCGGATCGTCTTTTTGTGTAGCCAATCCTGATAATGTTTGTGTTTTTAATTTGTCTAATTCCTCTTGTTTGAAATCAGCATTCATCAACACATCACTCATTAAGTCCAATAATTTTGTTTGTTGCTTTTTTAATGAAGCGGCATACAAACTCGTAGGGCTTGCAGTTAGAGTTGCACCAATAAAATCGATGTCGTTATCCAACTGATCTTTGCTGCGTGCTTTTGTTCCGCTGGTCAATAACTGACTAGTGATATCAGCAGTTCCAACAGCATCACCTTCCATAGAAGGTTGAACATTCAATACAATTGAATAAGCAACTGTTGGTGTTTTGTGATTTTCTACCACGAATACTTTTAATCCGTTAGGCAATTCAAAGGATTGAATAGCGCCCATTTTTATGGTAGGTGCAGCAGCAGGTGCCGGACGTTTGCTTCTGTCTAATTTTGCAGGAGCTGTTGTTTTAGTTGCAGCAGGTTTTGGTTGAGCCATCATTGCTGATGCTATTAAAACACTTGCTATGGAGAATATGATCTTTTTCATTTTTTGAATTTCTTTTGAATAGGTTAAATGATCTTACTTGATTGTATCAATTATTGTTTAGGTAAATAATACAACACCACTCTGTTCTCTTTTGTAAGATATTTTTGTGCTGCCTTTTGAATGTCTTCACGTGTTACTTTCATAAAGCGGTTGATCTCTGTATTGATCAGGTTTGCATCTTTGAAATACACTTGGTAGTTTGCTAAGTTTTCAGCAATGCCCGCCATTTTGGTGTTTGCATTCACAAAATCATTTTCAATCTGATTTTTTAATTTTTGAAACTCTTCTTCAGAGATCAATTCCTTTTTTACTTTATCGAACTCTTCGTTCATTGCATTTTCAAGATCAGTTGGTGCCACACCCATGTTGGTGATACCAAACATCAAGGCTAAGCCCGGATCTTCCGATGGCAATGCAAATGCTCCTGCAAACAATGCTTTTTGTTGTTTGTCAACAATTGACTTTTGCATGCGTGAGCTTTTTCCTTGCGATAAAAGAGTGGTTAACATATTCACTGCATAATAATCAGCAGTTCCTTGAGCAGGAATGTGGTAAGCCATTACAACAGCAGGCAATTGAATGTTATCTAAAACAGTATCTCTTACTTCAGCTGTTTTAACAGGTTCTACAGCAGTAGGACGAGGGATCGCTTTTGTTCCTTTCGGGATGCTTCCATAATATTTAGCGATCATCTTTTTAGTTTCTTCTACATTGATGTCTCCTGCAATGGATAAAGTAGCATTGTTTGGAACATAGAATGTTTTATAGAAATCGATGAATTCGCTTAAAGCAGCTTTGTTGATATACTCAGGTGATCCACCCGGAGTCCAACGGTAAGGATGAACCGTGTAAGCATGTCCGAACGTTTCATTCAAGATAGAACCGTAAGGTGTATTCTCATTACGTTGTTTTAACTCTTCTTTTACTACTTTACGTTGTGTTTCCACACCAATAGAATCTACTTTGGCATGTAGCATACGTTCTGCTTCCATCCATAAACCTAATTCCAACTGATTACTTGGAACTACCTGATAGTAGAAAGTACGGTCGAAAGAAGTATTCGCGTTTAACTGACCACCCGCATTCTGGATCAATTTCATGTATTCACCACGACCGATATTCTCGGAACCTTCAAACATCAAATGTTCGAAAAAGTGTGCGAATCCGGTACGTTGAGGATCTTCATTTTTTGAACCTACGTGATATAGAACGGTAACGGCAACAATAGGTGTTGAATGATCTTCGTGTAAGATCACATGCAATCCATTCGGAAGATCGTATTCTGTAAATTTGATCGCTCCGCTTTGAGCCGGTTTAGCAGGTGTTGCAGTTTTTGTAGCTGTTTGTGCGTACATCAAACTACTTCCTGCCAACACTGTGGAAAGTAATATGCTTTTAATTTTCATCAGATTGGGTTAGTTTAAATTTTGCCTAAAATTAGTATTTATTCGATACAAAAATGCTCCCCGTTTATGAATGGTTTTCAGACAGGATGGATGGCAAAAGGAAGGGTTGAATACGGGCTTTATTTTTTTCGTTTGACGCCTCTTACAGCTTCTGCTGTTAAAGGATTCTCCGGCCAGGAATGTTTCGGATAACGCGATAAAAGATCTTTTCTTACCTCAAAATAGGTTTTGTTCCAGAAGCTGTTCAGATCTTGCGTTACCTGTACGGGTTTGTAGCCGGGCGATAATAAATGCAGGAGGATCTGATTCTTTCCTTCATTCACAGCAGGTGTTTCCAATAACCCGAACAATTCCTGCAAACGTACGGCCATTTCGGGCTTTCGTCCATCAGCAAAATAACTTACCTGGATCATGGATCCGCTCGGGACCTCTATTTTTGAAGGGGCGAGTGCATCTAATTTGGAAGCTAATTCCCAGGGTAGGGAAGAAGTGATGATCTGGCAAAGGTTTAATTGTTTTAACTCACTTTGTTTGTTAATGTTAGTAAGGTAAGGTCCCAACCATTCTTCGAGTGTGTCGAGCAAGTGTTCGTTACTTACATCATTCCAGTTTTCCTGCGTTCTCCATTTTTTTAAACTCAGGATACGCGCCTGTAAGTCTTCCTCCTGTTCGCCCCAGCCGATGAGTTTAAGTCCTTCATTTCTGATCGCTTCACAAATGATCCTGATGTGTTGCTCTTCACTGATCTTGGTAATTGGTTTTGATTCCAGCACAATTCCACCCACACACTTATCGATCGTTGCTACGATCATTCCTTTTTCTTTGTCCCAACTTATTTTTTCCTGTTCGATTGCCAGATCTTTTAGGTCGGCAGCATTAAGTGGTGCTGCTGAAAAAACTTTTCCTTCGTTAGTGCCGGCATCCAGCTGAGCAATGGCAATGTATTCTTCCTGATGCAAAGCATCTTGCTCCAATATCTTTACTGTGCGACCGTTGGCCAAGCGATAACGCAATCCGTTTTTATCGATGCGTTTGGCAACACGTTCAGGGTAAGCAGCTGCAATGAGTTTTCCTACAGCAAACACATCGGGTTGTGAATTATCGGCATCTGTCCGTAATAATTTTCTCCAGGATAAGGCCAATCGTTCAATACGGTCGAGCACCCGTTTGTCGGCATTTACAAATTCTTTGTTTCTGTATTTTCGAAGTGCTTCAATGCGGAGTGTTATGTCAGTTCCACTTTCTCTTTGCAATGGATCACGTTCTTCTAGCAAAGCGGCAACATCTGCAGCAAGTGCTGTATAATTGATCTTGCTTTTTTCCTGCCAGTGTTTGGCTTCGATGAGCAAATGAGCAATGCGCGGATGAGTGGGCATTTGCAGCATCTCTTTTCCTCGTGCAGTGATCACACTATTTTGTATGGCACCTAATTGTTGTAACAATTCTTTTGCTTGTGCCACATTCCCTTGCGGTGGTACATTCAACCATAACAAGTCATTGATATTGCTGATGCCCCATTCTGACAATTCCAGCATTAATGGGGCGAGATCCGCTTCGAGAATTTCAGGTTTTCTATTCGGTAATAAATGTATGTGAGCTCCTTCGCTCCACAGGCGATAACACACCCCGGGTCCTAAACGTCCGGCACGTCCGGCACGCTGGTCGGCAGCATCTTTGGTGATCTTCACCGTTTCTAATTTGGTGAAACCGCTGCGTGCATCAAATTTCGGCACACGTGAAAATCCACAGTCGATAACGGTTGTAATTCCTTCAATGGTCAATGATGTTTCAGCAATAGAAGTTGCTAGTACAACTTTCCGCATGCCATGCGGGTCAGGCAAAATGGCTTCCTGTTGTTTTTGCGGACTGAGATCACCGTACAAAGGAAAAACGGAAATGGATGAATGTTCTTCTAATAATTGTTGTGTTCTTTGGATCTCTCCTGCACCCGGTAAAAAAGCAAGTATATCTCCTTCTTGCTCTCTCAATGCTTTTTTTATGATGTTGGCCATGTTGATGTGCACGGGAGTTTTATCATCAACAGGTTCGTATTTTAATGTAACAGGAAATTGTCTGCCTTCGGAAGTTAGGATAGGAGCATTGTTCAGTAAGGAAGATAATTTGGCTCCATCCAATGTAGCCGACATGACCAGGATCTTCAGATCATCGCGGAGTATCTGTTGTACCTGTAAACAGAGTGCAAGTGCAAGGTCGGCATTCAAACTGCGCTCATGAAATTCATCAAAAATAACGAGTCCTACATTTTCCAATGCATTATCGTTTTGAAGCATGCGAGTGAGGATCCCTTCGGTTACTACTTCAATTTTTGTTTGTTTGCTAACTTTGTTTTCGAAGCGGACACGATAACCAATCGTATTTCCGATGTCATCATCGAGTAGGGAGGCCATGCGGTTAGCAACGCTGCGGGCAGCTAATCTGCGTGGTTCGAGCATGATGATCTTTTTATCACCCAGCCATTTTTCATTCAAAAGTTGAATAGGCAATACGGTTGATTTTCCCGCTCCGGGAGGAGCCTGCAAAATAAGTACAGCCTGTTTTTGAAGCTGTGCTTTTAATTCAGGAATGATCTCTTGTATGGGATAATCGGGTAGCATAGAACCCAAATGTACGTCAATTAGCATTATGAAATATCAAAAGAAAAGCCTTTCAGTAGAAAGGCTTTTACAAAAAATATTTCTCTTTTAAGAATTCTTGAAAATCATCAAGGTTGGCCATCACTTGTAATTCCTGATAGCGTTTATGGAAAGAAGCATCATCTGTTTGTGCATTTAATACATTCAAACGGAAACGGTCGAAATTGACCAATGCCTGCTTTTCTTTTGTAGATAGGGGCTCGCCATTAAATTCTTTTTCACGCAGATCGTTGATGCTAATGGTTCCACCAATAGCTGATTTGGCAAAATACTTATTTAATATACTGGTACGATTTTCCATATTTGAAGCAAAGTTACGTCAATATTGGCTTTTTGTTTCAAAACAGGAGTGATATGTTATAAACAATAGCTTGTTAAAATTAGCTAGAAGTCCATAAAAAAGGGCTTTAACATTGTTAAAGCCCTTTTTCTTATTTAAGTGTTTCACCCAGCCATTTGAAAAATTCATTCTGCCACACCATGGCATCATGATCTTTCAGGATCCAGTGATTTTCATTCGGGAAATACAATAATTTACTTTTGATCCCTTGCAATTGAGCAGCCTGGAAAGCTCCCAATCCTTGTTCTACCGGTACACGGAAATCTTTTTCACCTTGAATGATCATAATAGGAGTGTCCCATTTTTTAACATAGTTCACCGGGTTAAATTCATTATAGCTTTTTTGTGCAGAAACATTCTCTTTGTCCCAATATGCCCCACCTAAGTCTTGATTCACAAAGAATACTTCCTCCGTTGTTCCATACATACTTCTCCAGTCGAAGATACCATCATGTGCAATAAAACTCTTGAAACGTTTTTCGTGAATTCCTGCTAAGAAATAAACAGAGTATCCACCGTAGCTGGCTCCTACACAACCTAAACGGTTTTTATCAACGAATGGTTCTTTTGATAATTCATCAATAGAGATCAAATAATCTTTCATATTCAATCCGCCATAGTCGCGCGAAATTTGTTCATTCCATTTTACACCATGTCCTGGCATACCTCTTCTGTTTGGTGCAACAACAATGTATCCGTTAGCAGCCATCAATTGGAAGTTCCAACGGAAAGAATAGAATTGTGTTAGTGGAGACTGTGGTCCGCCTTGGCAATATAAAAGTGTAGGGTATTTTTTTGCAGGATCAAAATCCGGTGGATAGATCACCCATACCAATAATTTCTGACCATCTGCTGCAGTTAAATAACGTCTTTCGATCTTACTTAATTTAATAGAATTGTACACAGCATCATTTACGTGTGATAGCTGTTTAACAGCATTGGTCTTTAGATCAATAGAATAGATCTCAGCTGCATGATTCATGTCGGTACGCTCAATGATCATGGTATTTCCTACTTGTCCAACCATTGAACGCACATCAAAATCACCTTTGGTGATCTGTTTTACTACCGGTAATTTTTTAGTTGCTCCCGGATAATCTACATTGAATATTTGTACGGTTCCATCGCTTGCTGCCGTGAAGTATAAGCTCTTCCCATCGTTGCTCCAACGGAAATCGTCCACGGTTCCATCCCAATCTTTTGTAAGGTTGGTCATGGTTCCATTATTATAGATAATGATATCATTTTTATCCGACTCATAACCATCTGTTTTCATGCTTAAGAAAGCTAGTACTCCAGTTGAAGAATAAGCAGGTTTGATATCATAACCCATCATTCCTTCTGTTAAATTTTTGGTCGTCTTTGTCGCAATATCGTATTGATAGATGTCGGTGTTGGTGCTGATCGCATAAGCTGTTCCGTATTTCTTTTTTGTGACATATAAAACACTTTTGCTATCTGGACTCCAGATAAAATCTTCGTCACCACCAAATGGTTTTTGTGGACAATCGTATGCCTCATTTGGCATAATGTCTAGCGGATTGCTGCCGTCAGCATTGCTGATAAATACATGGCCGAACTCTCCATCTTCCCAGGTGTCCCAGTGACGGTAGTTCAAGCTTTCATAGATCATTACGTCTGATTTATTAAGATCGGGGTAGTAGTCTTTACCAAAAATGTTTTTCACTTTCACATCTTTACTGCTGATCATTAGTTTGCCATCAGGAGAGATACGGCTGTTGGATAGTTGAGCATCTGCATTCTCAATTACTTTTGCTTCTCCACCGGTTACAGGTACGATGTATTGCGTGTTGTTGGCTTTGCCATCAGCAAAACTGTATTTTTTAACATTGTAGATCACTGATTTACCATCTTTGGTAATGCCCATTGCTCCTACTTTTCCAAGCTCAAGCATTGTTTTTGTGTTCATTACGTTCTGTGCATCAACAGCAGTTGATAGCGTAATGGCAGACAGAATAAAGAAAAGTTTTTTCATAGTTGTTTGTGTTCAATTTTTTTGATTTTGCGATCTAAAAATGGTTTCCAAAGGTAAAAATCTACATTATTTAAACAAATAAATGCAAATTTATATAAACGGTAGTTTTATAGCGATGAGTGCTTTTTTTAGAAGGCTAAAAAATAAGTACTTGATCCAGATTCAGGGATTCTGCATTTTACAAGTGGGCTTGTCCACCGCAGCCCTCTTCAAGTGTCAATTAAAAAACGAACCCCTCCTTCGCATACCTTAACCCTATCGGGTATGGTAAGCTTCGGAGGGCGAAAAGAAGAATTCTGTTTTTCATAAGTGGACTTGTCCACCGCAGCCCTATTCAAGTGCTAATTAAAAGACGAAACCCTCCTTCGCATACCTTACCCTATCGGGTATGGTAAGCTTCGGAGGGCGAAAAGAAGAATTCTGTTTTTCATTAGTGGACTTGTCCACCGCAGCCCTATTCAAGTGCTAATTGAAAATCGAAACCCTCCTTCGCATACCTTAACCCTATCGGGTATAGTAAGCTTCGGAGGGCGAAGGTGGAGAATAGGGGAGTCGAACCCCTGACCTCTTGCCTGCCAGGCAAGCGCTCTAGCCAGCTGAGCTAATTCCCCGGAAAAAGCTCAGCAAATGTACTAATTATTTTTAATGAATTTTGGTGATTAAAAAATCACAACGCAGATCAATT
>JAEUTU010000017.1 GCA_016786925.1 Bacteroidia bacterium | reverse complement strand
TGGTTGTACTTTTGTGTCTGTAAATATGTGCATGTAAGATTTGTGCATTTTCTACTCTAAAGCGCTGTAAATGAAAAGAATAGTAATATTTATAGTTTTGGTCATTGGTTTGCTGAATGCTAACCTCAAGGCTCAAACGGTTGACGCAACCCCAGAGGTATCCAATATTTGTTTTGGTGCAACCGCAACGCTTAATGCTACCTATTCTGGTCCGGTTGTTACTGCAACAACCAATTATGCTATTAGCACCATTCCCTACGCTCCGGATCCTTTTACCGGTACATCTGTGTCGCTTACAGATGATACTCAAACAGGTATGTTACCAATAGGCTTCAATTTTTGTTATTTCGGTCAAACATATACTCAATTCATTATAGGTTCGAACAACTGGATCGGTTTTAGTGCAGGACAAACGTCCACTTGGGTAACGACAACAATACCCAACAATACAGGTACCGCTCCATTGAATACAATTATGGGAGCTTGGCAGGATATCAATCCTGGAGTAGGCGGAACTGTTACGTATGCAGTTTATGGAACTGCACCTAACAGACGCTTGGTGGTGTCCTGGAATAATGTTCCTATGTTTTCTTGTACAGGCCAACTATATTCTAGTCAAATCAAGATTTATGAAGGCACCAATATTATAGAAACTCATATTCTAAATAAGTCTTTATGTACCACATGGAATAGTGGAAATGCTGTTCATGGTTTGCACGATCCAACCGGGACAATCGCTGTTGTTGTGCCAGGAAGAAATAATACACAATGGACTGCTTCTAACGAAGGAAGACGTTTTACACCCAGTGGTCCGGCTACAAGTACTGTTAACTGGTACATCTTGCCTGGTAATACTTTAGTTGGTACAGGTACTTCTATAACTGTTACTCCTCCTAGTTGTCAACCTTCTACTTCTTATTATGCGCAGGTTTCCAGTACAGGAACTTGTGTATCCGGATTTGGAACAGACACCATTGTGGTTAACCAAAACAACTGTACTCCTTGTTCTGCTACGGCTTCGAATAATGGACCTGTTTGTGCCGGAGCAACAATTAATCTAACTGCCGGTACTGTTACAGGTGGAACGTATTCATGGACCGGACCGAATGGATTTACATCTTCTTTACAAAATCCAACAATTCCATCATCTACTGTAGCTGCTGCCGGAACGTATACTGTTACTGTTACACAAGCAGCATCCTGTGCAAGTTGTACTGCCACAACAACGGTTGTTGTTAATCCGATCCCTGCGGCTGTTACTCCAACGAATAACGGACCGGTTTGTTCTGGTTCTGCATTAAATTTATCTGCTCCGCTTGTTACAGGAGCTACTTATAGTTGGACAGGACCAGGTGGATTTACTTCTACTCAACAAAACCCTAGTATTTCTCCTGTCACAACTGCTGCTACCGGAAATTATGCCGTTACAGTGACAGTAAATGGTTGTACTAGTCCCGCTGCTACAACCACTGCCATTATCAATAATACACCCAATCCTCCAACTCCAATGATCAATGCTAGTACAACACCTGCTGCTATTTGTGAAGGAGGAACGATAACACTTACAGCAAATAACATTGCGGGAGCAACGTATTCATGGACAGGCCCTAATGGTTATACTGCCGGAGTTAGAAATCCACCAGCTATTACAAATGCAACAGTTGCAAACAGTGGTACTTATTCTTTGACTGTTACTGTTGGTGGATGTACTAGCAATCCTGCAACTGTTTCTATTGTTGTTAATGCTGTTCCTGTTGCACCAACTTGTCCGGGTGTTTCCATTTGCTTTGGAACATCTGCTACACTGACAGCAACAGCACCGGGACCAAATTATGAGTGGTATGATGCAGCAACCGGTGGAACTTTATTGGCAAGTACAGCTGCGTATTCAACTCCGGTTTTAACATCAACAACTACTTATTATGTTCAAAGTACAAATGCAGGTTGTATCGGACCGAGAACAGCAGTTACAGTAACAGTTACTCCAAGTATTTCGGTTGATGCAGGATTAAACGACAGCATCTGTTCCGGATCAAATTATACATTAAATGTGAATAGTCCTTTAGGTGCAGGATATACATATTCTTGGGGAACTTCTGCTAATCCTGGATTTGCAACTACCGCAAGCACTGTTGTTGCTCCAACAGCTACAACAACTTATTTTGTAAATGTTTCAGATGCTATTGGTTGTGCTGGAGCTGATACTTTAACTATAACAGTTAGTGCTCCAATGTCATTAACACTTACTGAAACAGATGTTACTTGTGCCGGTGCTTGCAATGGATCTGTTACATCTGCTCTTACAGGTGGAATTGCGCCTTATACTTATTCCTGGACAAATGGTTCAACTACACAAAATATTTCCGCTATATGTGCAGGAACATATTCTTTAACTGTAACAGATGTTGTCGGTTGTTCGACACAACAAGTAGCAACCATTACAGAACCATTATCAATGGCCGTTACAAATACATCTAGCAATGTGACTTGTAATGCAGCTTGTGATGGAACAGCTAATGTTACTGTAACTGGCGGATCACTTCCATATACTTATGCATGGTCGAATGGTCAGACGACTGATAGTATCAGCAATTTGTGTGCAGGTTCTTATACTTGTATTATTACTGATGCCAATGGATGTAGTGTAACTTCTACTGTTGTTATTACACAGCCACAAGCATTGTTGGTGGATGCAATGCCACCGGTTACCATTTGTGTGGGTCAAAGTGCTACACTTACAGCTTTTGCTGTAGGAGGAACTTCACCATATACATTTAATTGGACACCAACTTTTACCGGACAATCAAACATTGTATCACCAGTAACAACCACAACTTATTCAGTTAGCGCTACAGATGCCAATGGTTGTGTATCTAATCAACAAACAGTTACTGTTACTGTTAATCCAGCATTGACAGTTGTAACAAGTTCAAACGGAAGTGTTTGTGCCGGAGGCTCTATTGCTGTTTCTGCAACTGCAGGTGGTGGAGATGGATCATATACATATAACTGGATGCCGGGTAATTTAACTACCTCATCGATCACTGTTACTCCTTCTGTTACAACTACCTATACGGTTACCGTTAACGATGGATGTACGACAACTCCTGCTACCGGAACAGTAACAATAACCGTAAATCAATCTCCGGTAGTAGCATTTTCTGCTAATACAACATCCGGCTGTTCGACATTGTGTGTGAATTTTACTGATCAAACAACTTCTTCTACAAGCATCATTGCTTGGACATGGAACTTCGGTAATGGTGGAGCTTCTGTACAATCTCCTTCTAACTGTTTTGAAACTCCAGGTTTTTATGATGTTCAGTTAACTGCGACAGATGCTAACGGATGTGTAGGTTCAGCTGTTCAAAATAATATGATAGAAGTGATAGCGATTCCTCAGGCAAATTTTGTGTATAGTCCTGATCCAATATCTATTTCAGCTCCAACAGTTTCCTTTACCAGTACTTCTACAAATACGACTTCATGGAACTGGAATTTTGGTGATGGTTTAAACAATCCGAATTCCAATACAAGTACTTTCTCTTCTCCTGATCACGCGTATTCAGATGTAGGGAATTATTGTGTTTCTTTATTAGTTAGCAATCAAGGAATGTGCTTTGATACCATTACAGAGTGCTTAGAGGTAAAACCTGATTATACGCTTTATATTCCAAATGCATTCAGTCCAACCGGTAGCGGTGGAACAAACGATGTGTTTGCTCCCAAAGGCGAGAATATTGCAGAATTTTCAATGAGAATTTTCGATCGTTGGGGTGGACAGATATTTGAAACCACAGATATCAATCAAGGATGGGATGGTAAAGCGAAAGGAAAATCGGAGATGTGTCCAAATGATGTATATGTTTATGTGATCATTACAAAAGATGTGATCGGTGAAACACGTCAGTATATCGGCCATGTGACGATTATCAAATAACGATTGTTTGTATTTATAAAATGCCTTTTGTGTCTACAAAAGGCATTTTTTTTATTATTGCAACATGCAGCGGATAGCCCTTTTATCAGATACACACAATTATTTGGAGCCCAAGATGTTCAAGTATTTTGAATCTTGTGATCAGATATGGCATGCCGGTGATATCGGTACAATATCCATAACCGATGAACTCTCCAAAATCAAGCCACTTGTTGCTGTTTACGGAAATATAGACGGAACCGATGTAAGGAAGGTACATTCTAAAAATCAGCGATTTATGTGCGAAGGTGTTGATGTATTCATAACACATATTGGCGGATATCCCGATCGCTATTCGCTGGATGCCTTAGCGGAGATAAAAAGGTCGGCCCCAAAGCTTTTTATTTGCGGTCATTCTCATATTTTGAAAGTGATGTACGATAAAAAATATGATCTTTTACACATCAATCCAGGGGCAGCAGGAGTTCATGGCTTTCATAAAGTAAAGACAATGATACGCTTCACGATAGATGGGGATAAGATCAAAGATCTGGAAGTTATTGAGTTAGGGTCAAGAGCTTGATCATTTTTGCGTACAAAAATCAAATGTTTGTTCAATTTGTCTTTCAATAGATAAGCCTTATATTTGTATCAAATAGAAAAAGATATGACAACGATCAAAAATAATTGGACTGTAGAAGAGATTTTAGATGTGTATAATACACCTCTTTTGGAATTAGTGTACAAAGCACAATCGATTCACCGTGAATTTAACGATGCGAATGAAGTGCAGGTAAGTTCGTTATTATCTATCAAAACAGGAGGTTGTGCGGAGGATTGCAGTTATTGCCCTCAAGCAGCGAGATATAATACCGGAATTGAAGTACACAAATTAATGACCGTAAACGAAGTGAGTGAGGCGGCAGATAAAGCGAAAGAGGGTGGAGCATCCCGCTTATGTATGGGAGCTGCATGGCGCGAAGTTCGTGATAATCGTGATTTTGATCGAGTATTGGAAATGGTGAAAGTTGTGAATGCAAAAGGGATGGAAGTGTGTTGTACATTAGGAATGTTGACAGAAAGTCAGGCTCAAAAGCTTGCAGACGCAGGATTGTATGCTTATAATCACAATTTAGATACATCTGAAGAAAGTTATAAAAAGATCATTACTACCCGTAATTATGATGATCGTTTGGATACCATTAAAAATGTAAGAAAAGCAAAAGTATCTGTATGCTCAGGTGGGATCATTGGAATGGGAGAGAGTGTAGAAGACCGTGTGAAAATGCTTCAAACATTATCATCCATGACACCTCCACCTGAATCTGTTCCTATTAATGCATTGGTCCCTGTTGCAGGCACTCCATTAGAGGATCAACCGCTTGTTCCAATTTGGGATATGGTACGAATGATCGCTACAACAAGAATTGTAATGCCGAAAACGGTAGTGCGTTTGTCTGCCGGTCGTACTCAAATGAGTTTAGAAGGACAAGCCTTGTGTTTTTTAGCAGGTGCTAATTCCATTTTTGCCGGAGATAAATTACTTACAACTCCAAATCCTGATTTTAATGAGGATATGGAGATGTTTAAATTGTTTGGTTTAACTCCAAGAAAAGCTTTCAAGGGAGCAAAACAGCCGGTAGTAAAAGAAACAGTTCAAGCATAATATATTTGAATGTAAACAGAACGAAGCATTACACATAGTTTTGCTTCGTTTTTTATTTATAGATGAAAAAAGAATTTAGTGCATACATCCATTTTTCTCAACTGCTTGAAAAGCGTGTGTCTCAAGATGCGCTTCGTAAACTATCTGTAAAAAAAGGATTGATAGACTTCTGTAGTAATGATTATTTGGGCTTTGCTAGATCAGCTGAGTTGCGGGAGATGATCAAAAATGAATATGATCGAATAGCTGATCACAATAATGGCTCCGGTGGTTCGCGCTTATTAGCAGGGAATTCGGAATATGCAGAAATGCTGGAACAAAAAATTGCCACATTTCATGGAGCAGAGTCGGGATTGATCTTTAATTCGGGGTATGATGCTAATGTGGGTTTGTTTTCAGCCATAGCTCAAAAAGGCGATACCATTATTTACGATGAATTGATCCATGCCTCTATGCATGATGGGATAAAGCTCTCCGGTGCATCGGCATTTATGTTTAAGCACAATGATCTGGAACATTTAAAACAGCGCTTAGCAATAGCAGAGGGCTTGGTGTATGTTGCAGTAGAGAGCATTTATTCTATGGATGGTGATACTGCTCCATTAAAACCAATGGTCGAATTGTGTGAGCAATTCAATGCTCATTTAATTGTTGATGAAGCTCATGCTACCGGAATAACTGCTAATTGCGGGAAAGGTGTTGTGCAGTTGCTTGGGCTGGAGGATCGAATATTCGCTCGTGTTCACACATTTGGTAAAGCCTTGGGAGTTCATGGTGCAATTGTTTTAGGAGCTTCTCAGCTCCGTGATTTTTTGATTAATTTTTCCCGTTCATTTATCTATACAACAGCCTTGCCTTTACATAGTTTAGTGGCCATCAACTGTTCCTATGAACTGTTAAAAAAGTCTCAATCTACCATCGATAAATTAAGAGAACTGATCAAATATTATAATGAGTTGATCGCTGAATATGCCGGAATAGTTCGTATTCAGAGTGAAAGTGCGATACAGTGTGTCATTGTGCCAGGTAACTCAAATGTGAGACGTTTAGCGAATGCCTTTTTATCAGAGAATTTCGATCTTAGGCCTATTTTAAGTCCTACGGTGCCCAAAGGAAAAGAGCGGTTGCGGATCTGTCTTCATGCTTTCAATTCGAAAGAACAGGTAGATACACTTATTAAAATATTGGTGACTACTGTTGAAAAAGAATAAATAATAGTTGTAAAATATTGACAGGAATATCAAAATTGTCTTAATTTCGTTCAACTCTTGAAAGATCTATTATGAGAAAAATTTTTGTTAGCGGTATAGGGACTGATGTAGGAAAAACGGTTGTTTCATCTGTTTTGGTGGAAGCATTAAAGGCCGACTATTGGAAACCCGTTCAAACAGGGTCATTCTTTTCTACAGATACTGCCAAGGTGCAAAAATGGATCTCCAATTCAGAGAGTAAGATCCATCCGGAGTCATACCTCTTGAAGCAATATATGAGTCCACATGCTGCTGCTGAGTTGGAAAATACAGAGATCAGCCTTTCAAACATAACTATTCCTGATACATCGAACACGTTGGTCATTGAGGGGGCAGGCGGTTTGCTTGTTCCTTTGAATCGTAAAGAGTTTATGATCGATATGATCAAAAAGTTTGATGCAGAAGTGATACTGGTAGTGCAAAATTACTTGGGTAGTATTAATCATACTTTATTATCTGTAGAAGCACTTAAAAACAGAGGGTTGAAGATTTTAGGAATGGTGTTTAATGGTCCACCTCACCAATTATCCGAAGATATTATATTAGAGCATACAGGTATAAAGTTATTAGGAAGAATAGGTAAAGAAACAGAACTGAATAAAGAAGTTATTGCCCGTTATGCTAAAGAATTCGAATACTTAAAATAAGTATCCGTAACGCTGATGTAGAAATTTGTCGTTTGACCGGCCTTTTTTCTGCTGAAAGATGGAGGAACTGAACGCAAGCATAAATTCATGAGAACCGCTACTATAAGCTCTGAATTTACTGATCAGAATATCATAAGAATAACTTACCTGAAAATCATTCAAGATCGTAGCGCCAATATGAAGAGCTACAGCATCTCTTAGCCGGAGAGAAACACCACCAAACATCATTTCTTTTACATGTAGGCGAAGTGTATAGTCAAGCATTAATGGTGCACCAGCAACAAAGTTTCCGTACAAGGTGCTTTCCCAAACAAAATCCGGATTTTGTGAATAGTTATAGCCAAGTGTAAAGTTGGCATGTGTTGCATATTTAATTAACCCCTTTTTTGTGGTATCTGCTTTATAAAATTCTGCCGTTGATTGTAAAACATGCATTCCGCTTAAACCCACATGAAAGCGATCGTTATAGAGATAGATTCCAGCACTTGCATCTGTTACCCAGGTGCTGTTTGTTACATTTTGATCGATGGAAGGGTCTTGACGATTGTGTAAAAACATCTTATCACCAATAAGGGTGTATTTTGTGAAATTACCTGCTAAACCAGCTGAAAGTTCAACATCCGGAAAACGAATATGAAACGCATAAGCTGCTCCTAAATTCATCTGTTTTGCCGGTCCCACATTGTCTTGCATCAAATACATTCCTGCTCCCATTTTGCCTTTATAGAATCTACTATGAATTCCCAATGAATAGGTACGGGGAGCCCCTTCATATCCGACCCACTGCATGCGATAGTTCATACGGGCATCTACCAATCTTTTTGTTCCTGCAATAGCAGGATTGATCATAAATGCATTGCTTTTATTTTGAGTATAATAAGGCATTTGCTGACCGATTACAGCAAAAGCAAGATGAAAAAGCAGGATGAATATTACTATTTTTTTCATTTTGATTTACCTGACTATTGTTAATGTTCCATGCTTTTTCCCCAATCCATCACCTAAGTTTAATTCATAAAAATAAGTTGCAGCAGGTAGTTCTTGTCCGGATACCGTTCCTCCAAAATCGTTTAAGTACGGACTAACTCTGTATACTAATTTCCCATATCGATTATACAGTTCTAAAACGTTATTAGGATATTTCATGATATTCCCCATGTACCAAACATCATTATTGCCATCACCATTGGGAGTAATGGTATTGTAAATAACGATCTCATCGCTTTTAATGACTGTAATTCGTACCGTGTCTGAATTATAGCATTTGTATGTAGGATCCGTTCCTGTTACAGTGTAGGTTGTTGTTACAACAGGTTCTGCATCCGGGTGAGATGTGTTGGGATAAGTAAGTGAGTTGATAGGAGCCCAATAATAATAAGTGGCACCGCTTCCGGTTAAAGTCACATTTTCTCCTTCAAAGATGGTGGTATCATTTCCTGCGTTAACAGGAGGAGTAGGGATCACAGAAACGGTAACCTGATCGATCTTGGGTGGACAGCCGGTTGCATTGATGGTTACGGTATAAGTTGTGCTTGTTAAGCCTGGAGATGCGATGGGGCGTGGGGCATTTGGATTATTCAGAGTAGTAGCTGGAGCCCATGAATACGTAATTCCTGGAGAATTTATATTCAGAATATTTCCAAGAACAGCAGTTGAATTTTCACAGATACTTGTATCTCTTCCCGCATCCGTTATGTTTTGGTAGCTCATATCAACTATTACCTTGTCGGTCACTACCGCACCGGTGTCATCTGTTACAGTAAGTGTGTATTCAACCCAGCTAGGTGAAGTAGAGGTAGGGTTAGGTGAAGTAGTACTGCTTAGATACCAATTGGGTGACCATGAGTAGGTGTAGGGTGGTAGACCTCCCGTTGCAGCGGGAAACCCACCTAATACTACGCTTCCCCCCGGGCATAGATTCGCGTTTGTTCCGGCATTAGCTGTGAATTGCGCTAATGCTTGTATTGATATCAACGAGAATACCGAAAAAAGTACCTTTAATTTATTATTCACTTGCTTTTTATAAGGATAGCAAATGTAATTATATAATTTAAAAATAGGAAGTAATAATTTTTACTAGATTAGGTTTTGCAAAACAAAAACGACCTCTTTATAGAGGCCGTTTCTTCATTTATTTTACATTCCCGTTATTGTTTAATGATCTTTTGTGTTGATGAAAATCCGTTTTTCTCAAATAATACCTTTAATGTATATAAGCCTTTAGAAAGACTACCTAAATTCCCACTAAGAGTTGATTTTCCTTCTTCCACAAATCTATTTTCGTTGATCACTAGTTTTCCAGTATAGTCGTACACTTCAATCTTCAGAGTGCCACTTGTTGTTGTGTAGAAGTCAAAATTAACACCATCTGATGTTGGATTAGGTCTTAGGTTATCCAAGGTTGTTTCTACAAATTCATTCGTTACTGTTTCAATAATTGAAATACCCACAGTTCCATCGAAATCAGTTTGTTTTAGCCGGTAATACGTAACTCCTCTGAAAGGGCTGTTATCAGTCAATTGATAGTTTAATTGATCTGTTGAATTTCCTGCGCCATCAATCGTTGTTAGAGGAACAAAATTGACACCATCAATAGACTTTTCAAGAGTAAAAAAGTCATTGTTGATCTCTGTTGCAGTTGTCCATTGAAGAATATTAACACTTTTATCTGCTTTTCCTTTGAAAGAAATAAGTTCAATAGGGAGTGGGGTACAAGCCAAAGAAGCTCCACCTGACAATTGCCAGCTTAATGTTAAAGGTGCAGAGGTCGCATTCCAGTTGTCAACCATAATGATGTATTTTTGACCGGCAGTAACATTTATGGTTGAAACCCAACCGTTTCCACCGGAACCTTCTTCAGTATCAGCTGCGCCATTTCCCATGCCTGTCATAGCTCCTGTAGAATTGGCAGCCGCGGCTGCAGAGCATCTAAGTGGAGCTTGCATTGGTGGGCAGGATAGTGTTGTGAATGGCCCCCAGATAGCCCAATCATAATCTGTTGAAGAAGAGCCGGAAGGATCCAGTGTCATTCCAATTGTTCCGGATGAAGAAGGGGAGAAGTATCCCCAAACAGATTGATGTTCGGCAGATCCATTAGGAGTTGCAGCATAATTATTTAAGCACCCGCGGTTTCCTAAGCCACTATTCGCATCATTAAAATCTCCAGGACCACTACTTTGATAGTTGAAGTTTTCATTAGAGCAAATTGTAAACGCACCTCCACAGTCTTGTGCAGAATAACTTGAAGGAGGTGCAGCCCCTGTTGCTACACATGATACGGTAGCTTGAAAACCACTTCCTGTAGTCGCGCCATCAGAGAAAAATCTTAAAGTAAGGCAACCTGTTGTGTTTGCTGTTGTTGCAGTTACAGTGCCAGGTGATGAACTGGAAAAGGAAGAGCCCACGATCATGTTTTCAGATGTTGAGTTTCCATCAAATATGGATAAATAGTCAAAATTTGATTCCACTCCCCAGGAAGTGAAAGCTAATCTAACATATTGCCCTGCAGAAGAAGGACAAATTGTGTAGGTAAGGTTTTGGCTATTGGAATAATTACTGCCAGATCCACCATTGTCATAAATGATAGCGTTACAAGTATTTATACTGCCATTGGTCATGTTTATACAATCAATAACCGTGAACGACCAGGTGGTACATCCGCTTGCACTTCCATTACAATTTTTAGGTATAATTCTCCAATAATAGGTTCCTGTGCTTAAAGCTCCTGTAGAATAAGATGTACCAGCAACATTTGCAGTAACAGTTCCCGGTAAACTTCCAGATCCGAAATAAACATCGTAAGAAGTTGCATTTGTTACACTAGCCCATGAGATGGACGAAACTGATCCGGAACAAATAGTGGAGGCTCCGTTTGATGGAGAAGGTGTTGTTGCACAAGCTGGGGCGGCTGAAGAAGGGTCGGTCCAACTAACTGTTAATGTCCAAGTGCCATTAGAACTACCGTATTTATATACTAATACCGTATATGTAGATGAAGAGCCACAAAAGGTTCCGATTGGTCCCGCGTAACTTATTAATTCAGAACTTGTACCTGAATTTTCTGATCTATTACTATAAGATGTAGATGTTGGGCAAGTGGCATTTGTTCTGACGTATAGATCATAATCATTTCCAGTCATTGTTAAGGAAAATGACAGACTAGTAGCCCCTCCAGGTATAGAAACGCTATTACAAACACCAGCACCCGTTGTTCCATTGGTTCCGGTAAAAGTCTGAGATCCAGAAAAAGAGTAGCTGCTGAATATTAAAATAAACGCAACTGAAAGTATATGTTTTGCCTTCATGGTTATTTTAATTAGCTATGTGAATAGGAAGTTTATAAATTAATTCATCAATAGAAAGAAGTGTAATGATTACTCCATATTTTTCAGCATGCCTTGTGAAGCGTTCACTTTTCTTTCTTAAATATTCATATTTAGAGATATCAAACTTGTTAATATCTAATTCTTCTTCGCAAGTAGGACAATCTACTTTTTCAATAATGAATGATTGAGTGTAATAATAAATTATACTGTTGAACTTCACAGAATCAGATGCCTCTATTTGTTGTAATTCGGAAACTGAATAATGTTTTAATATTACCGGATTGGAGTACGGGTCATTTTTTTTAGCAGTCGTTTGTCCAGCCAAACTGAATGACAATGAAATAATAACAATAATTGAGGAGTAGTATTTTTTTAACATTTGTAAATGTTTATGTTATAAAATTACTACAATATTATTCAGCCTTACAGTCTCATTTGTCGGTGTATATCAGATGAATAAGGCTAAAGTGTCTGTATATACATGTATTTTTTAGACGAGTCAAATATTGATAACAATGATCGATTTAAACGGACTTAGGTGGTTATGTATATACTTTTAGCAGTTTAATCTATAATTACATTTTTAGAACTAAAAAGCTCCTTCTGTACTGTAGGAAGGGGCTTTTGACAATAATGCAATGATTACTGCTTGATAATCAGATTAACAGAGCTATATCCTGTTTGATCAAAAATAACTTTTAGAGAGTAAATGCCTTTTGCTAATTCTCCCATTTTAGCGTTCAAATTCGTTTTCCCTTCTCCTACAGATACATTCTCATCCAAAAGAATCCTTCCTGTGTAGTCGAGTACTTGAATATTCATTGTTCCAGAAGTGGGGGTAAAGAAATCAAAATAAATGTCGTTATTAGTAGGGTTTGGATGAATGTTTGAGACCGCAAATCCTTCATAGCTGTTTTCAATGGCGATGATCTCAGAATAGGAATACTTTCCGTTGTAGTCTGTTTGCTTTAAGCGGTAATAGGTGATATTTGAAAATGGATTGGGATCTGTAGCAACATAATTTTTTGTCTCACTGCTCATGCCTGCCCCTTTAACAGTTGTTAGAATTTCAAAATCAATTCCATTAAGAGATTTTTCTAATGTAAAATAGTCGTTATTTATTTCTGTTGCTGTGGTCCATTCAATGATATTGCTTTTTCCATAAGGTTTTCCTGTGAAATTGATTAGTTCAATTGGCAAAACGATAGGCGTGCAGCTTAAGCCAGCTGTTCCTCCCCAATTTAAGTCAAATGGTTGTGCAGAAGGTGTATATCCATCTACTAAAAGTACATAAATTTGACCGGCAGTAACTGCCAATGGAGTTAAATATGGTCTATTGTCGCACGCTACAGCAGTTGTGCCAACTCCAGCAGCACTTAGTCCTGTGGGATTAGTGTTTGTCCCACATCCAAAAGCCCTAGGAAAAGCAGCATAATTACACCTTACAGGTGCAGTTGCTGGAGGACATGTGTTTATTG
Source organism: Bacteroidia bacterium (assembly GCA_016786925.1). Lineage (GTDB taxonomy): Bacteria > Bacteroidota > Bacteroidia > 2-12-FULL-35-15 > 2-12-FULL-35-15 > 2-12-FULL-35-15. The sequence goes on along the minus strand of JAEUTU010000017.1, from coordinate 39,387 downwards.
GCCCCCAAATGGCGAAGTCATAATCATCAGTTCCGTTTGAAGGTGTTATTGTCATTTCTAAATTTCCAGATGTACCAACATTTATCCAATACCAGGAAGAGTTATTTTCTCCACCTAGACAGCCTCTATTGCATGCTGTTAGTTCTGTGTTTCCTGGACCTGAGTTATTTCCCGTAAAGCTGTTGTTATTGCAGACTTGAGTCCCTCCAGCACAATTTGTTGATGAGCTTGCATTTTGAACATAGGAATCCCAAAAGCAAATATTAAAAGTTCCTGTTCCACTGCCCCCATATCGCCAAAATCTCAAAAAATAGGTATTTCCTGGCGTAATTCCACAACCACCGATTTGGGGCATGGTTCCGGGGCCGGAATCGTCATCACATACAATTGAAGTGAGGGTGCCTGAACATAAGTTGTTGGAGGATGAGTAAAGTGCCATACCTCCATCTGTAATTGTTCCTGAGGAAGTATATATTTGGATAATACCACTCGCAGGAGCAACAAATGAATACCAAACATCCGGGGCACCGGGACTTGCACATGTAGGGGTGCCACCGTTGGCAGCATTGTTGGAATAAGTGGCTCCAACAGTTGTACCTGATGTATATGTGCCACACACAGCACCTGCGTTAATTGTCACGGGTGTTGCAGTACAAGGGCTATCACCTTGTGAAAAACATGCAAGGTTGTAAACTAAAAGAGAGAATAAAAATAGTACACTTTTATTTTTCATCTAATTTGCTTTTTTTGTTTCATTAATAGGTGTTTGATCGATTGTTTTTGAGAAAAATAGCACTGGATAGCCATTATCTTGCAACTTATTCTTGCAAACTAATTCATTGATATTGAAAGAAGATCTGATTGTGATTGTGCTATCAATTACAGAAAACGTTTGATGTCTGGAGTCAAACAAATTAATTAAATCGCTTTTTGCAATTTTCGCTTCTCCGGGGCTATTAACGCCTTGCAACTTAAGTTTGTAGGTGTATTTGTAGTTGGTATCAATATATTGCGCCTGTGCCTTGGAAATTTTATTCCCAACGATCATGAAACCTAAGAATAGAATATATATATATACTTTCATATGTTAGCTTTTATCTTATTTAGACGAAAAATAGAACTAAAAAGTTGCCTTTTCTAGTTAATTTTTTAGATAAAATTAGATAAAATTAGATAAAAAATAGATAAAGATGGCTTTTGTTGTTATAAAATTAAAAAAGCCCGAAAAAAATCCGGGCTATAAAGAGAGTAAAAATAGTTTTTATGTTATTGTTTGATAATCATATTAACAGAGCTGTACCCCGTTTGGTCAAAAGTAACTTTAAGAGAGTAAATACCCTTGGCCAATTCCCCCATTTTAGCATTTAATCTGGTTTTGCCGTTTGAAATAACCATATTCTCTTCTATAACAACTCTTCCTGTATAATCCAGAACCTGAACTTTGATTGTCCCGGCAATAGGTGAATAGAAATCAAAGTTGATATCATTGCTAGTAGGATTTGGATGAACATTCGATAATTCAATATCATCTAAGCTGTTTTCTATGGCAAGGATCTCTGAATGTGAATAATCGCCATTAAAGTCTGTTTGTTTTAATCGATAATATGTTAAACCAAAGAAAGGGGATTCATCGTACTTATTATAGTTAATTGTAGAAGAACTGCTTCCGGCACCATCAATGACTGATAGCGTTTCGAAGTTATAACCATCCTTAGATCGCTCTAACGTAAAGAAATCATTGTTGTGCTCAGTAGCAGTGGTCCATTCCAATAAATTTCTTTTTCCTAGATTTTTACCAGTAAAACTGATTAGTTCAATAGGAAGTGGAGTAAGAGATTGAGCAGCACCATATACTGAAAATCCATTCATGCCATTTCTCATAACTTGTGTTGCGGTAGAGGTAACCACACATGTTCCATTTAATGACCATGTATTTGAAGAAATTAATGGGTCTTTCATAATTGTCCATCCGCTCATACCAGCTGTATTTGTTGCATTAAGAGGGTATAAGGTCATATTATAGGTTCCTGTTGTTGGATTGGCATTAGCAGTAATGGTCCAATAGCCATTGTTTTCTGCTTGCTGGTTGAATGTTGCACCGCAATCTGTTCCTCCTTGGATAGGAGGTGTGCTAGGCCAAGTATCAAAGCGAGCTAATAGATTGCCGATACTCGTAGCAGCGGTGAAATTAACATTTGCTCTTTGGTAGCCTGGAGTAGCATGTCCAACAGGAAAGTCGTATGAACCGGTAGATAACAAGGATCGTCTTAAATTTCCTTGCACAAAACTTGTTGTATTTCCTGTAGATACAGACGTTGTTGCCGTGTTTGCAACATTTACTTCAAATGCATTGGTAATAATCTTTCCTGAGGTAAGTGTTAAGGTTCCTGTTGTTGTCTTAACATTCATATTGCTTAGTAATGTTACTCCAGCTCCGGTATGGTTCATAACTACATTATTCAAATCTAGTTGAGAGCTTCCGGCAGTATAAGTTTGAGCTGCAGTTCCGTTAAACTCTAATGTCCCTGTTGATCCTGTATTCGAGAAAGTTGTGTTTCCATTTGAGTTTACAAAATTTCCTGCAAGTGTGATATATTTCCCATTGCTATTAAAAATACTTGTTGAGTTTGAAGTAGTGAAATTACCACCAAGATCCATACTGCTGTTTAATGTAACTGTACAATTGGTACTTCCTGCAACATCGGTTACTGTCAAATTTCCAAGCTTACTTGTTCCAACAAAATTACCAGTCATTTGATGCGTTGTGCTATTATCATTAAAAATAATTGTGGATGTTGGAGATGCGACTATTGTTCCATTATTGGTGATATCTCCACAAATTGTTAATGTACTTCCTGCTGACAATGTAAGGGTTGCTCCTGAATTTATCGTAAGATTCTTTACAGTTACATTTCCGGTAATTACAGGCTGGTAAAAAGAAGCGGCTGTAATATTAGCATCAATAGAGCAATCGGGTACAGCGCAACTTCCCCAATTATTGGCAGCGCCCCAAGCTGTAGTAGCTGCTCCTCCTGTCCATGAAAGAGAAGTCACTCCTGTGTAATTTATCGTTCCTGTAACGGTATTTGTGAAATCTAAGGTAAATCCAGAGGTACTATTACTGAAATTTTGAATAACAAGCACATAGGTTTCTCCTGCAGTTACTGCAATAGCCGGTTCGTAAGCTCCATCAAAACAAATACTGTAAGGACTAGGGGCATTTCCGGTAGAGCTTAATCCGGTTACTCCATAACCATCAAAATTGCATGCCGCAACACTTCCACCTCCGGATGATTGGATAGACGCACAACTAGTCGCTCCTGTGCCGGACAATTTCCACATGATAAAGTCGTAATCTGTTTCAGCTCCACAAGATGCTGTTCCTGAAGCATCATTTGGTATGATATTAAATTCAAGTGTTCCTGTGTTGGCTATGTTTATAGTATACCATGCTGATCCCTTTTCCCCATCAGTACAGTTAGATGTTCCAGTAAAATCACAAATATTTCCTAAAGCCTGGTAACCTGGATCACCAATGGTCATTGTTGAATTACAAACAGGTAGAGGACTTGTACAATCTTGTCCCGGAATTGCGGGAAAACTAGATGTGCCATCTATTGCAATGATATTAAAAGTCCCCACATCAGCTGTTTGTCCATCAACTCTTATGTAATAAGTGGCGCCAGCGGTTAAGCCCGTAACCGTTAATTCCGAGTTACTATAAGAATTCCAGTCACATGCAGGTGCAGATTGATTACATCCTACCTGAGTAAGTGAGCCACACACACCCGAATATAAGGCAATTTGTGTTGAACCAATCGTTACTAAAGTGGTTCTTATTTTTAATTGCCCTGAAGCAGGTGCTGTAACACTATACCAAACTGTGTTTAAAGTACCTCCACTCCAGCAAGTTGCTGCACCGGGTTCTCCTGTTGCACTACTGCAGCCGTTATTTCCACTTAAGGTAGTACCTAAAGGAAGTGGCTCAGCAGCAGAACAGGCATCATTCGCTGGCGATCCTCCTGGACATGGGTCATATACACAAAGGCTAAACGTTCCATTGTTATTATTCCCTTCTTCCCAAAAACGGATAAATATAGTAGCTCCTGCTGTTAATCCAGTAGCCGTAATTTTAGGCATTGCGCCAACACCGGCATTTGCATTACAAGATATTAATGTTAATGCACCACATGTCCCGGAATAAATGGCCATACCACCATCCGTAACAACACCTGGGTTGGAGTCAAAAGTAAGAGATCCGGAAGCGGGAACGGTGCATGAGAACCAAACATCTCCTCCTGAATAACTTGCGCATCCTGGTGCTGGTGGCGATCCTGCAGTTGTTCCTGTTGCACATGCATTTGTATAGGTAGTAAATGAGCATGAGCTACCCACTGTAATAGCTGTTGCAGAACAAGGGTCATCGTTACTAGGTGTTGTAACAACACTAAAGTTCTGTATAGCGCATCCACTGGCATTCCCAGCCGCATTTTTAGGCACTATTTGCCAATAATAGGTGTTCCCTGCTGAAATTGCACCAGTGGTATAAGATAGCACATTGCCAATGTCTGTCCCATTAACAATATTTGTTGGAGGATTATTAGTTCCATAGTATAATAAATAACTGGTAGGGGAATCTCCTGAAGTTGGCGCAGTCCAATTAAGAGTAGTGCTTGCGGCCGCACAAAGCTGGGCTCCATTGGAAGGAGAGGTGTAATCAGCGCATTCAGGAGGCGTAGGTGCTGCACAAGTTATTGTAAGTTCAAAATTTCCCTGAGCACCGGAATAACCATTTACAAAAATGTAGTAGGTGGTTCCTAGAGCAGAGGTCCAGGTATATTCGGATTCTGTTCCACAGGTGGCACCATCATCATTCCCACCTACACAGGTCAAACTACCACAGCTACCACTATAAACATTTATTTTTGTATCATAATCGGTTCCTGCATTGCATAAACTTGCTGTAATTGTATTTCCATCACCTGCAAAGGTGTACCAAACTCCTTCTGCACCTACTAAAGTTCCGCATGTTCCACTCGGATCTCCGGTTGTGGTGGCAGTTAAGGTAGAGCCGGTGTATGTTCCACCACAAGCGGTTGGCAAGGCTCCTGCACAAATATCAAACGATTCAGTAGGTGCATTTCCTGTTAATTGTGTAAGATTATAGCATGTACCACTAGTGTTATATTCGTAAATCGCATAATAATAAGTAACTCCCGCAGTTAATCCTGTTACGTTGACACTGGTGCCGGTTCCGTTGTACACACAAAACCCTCCACCTACAGCACTTCCTGAGCCATATACAGAGTTTGCAGTATAGCTTGTTCCACTAGTAGGATCAGTTGGTGCTGAACCTGCTAATGCTATTACCATTACATTATTTCCATTTCCTCTTGTCCAGCCAATGGTCATACTGGTTGCTGTAATTGATGAGGAAGTGAATGAACTTGCTTGTGTTGTGGGTTGACAGGAGCTGGATATTATTATGTCGTCTATTCTGCTCACTGGTGCTGCAGCTACACCTGCTCCACCATCTGCTTGAGTGTCAGAATTCATTATCCATCTTAATTGAACAGAGGCTTGATTGTTACAAGCTACAGGTAAAGCAGTAACAGCTAGTGTATTCCATACTCCATTACCTGCCGTTGTTGTAATACCTGCATCAGTCCATGCTCCCGCTCCAATTTTATATTGAATTTTAAAATCTCTTGGACCGTTTCCTCCACTTCTTTGTTTGGAGGTTATTGTTAAATTGTTGTATCCAGTAGTTACAATATCAATGAACCAATATTTTGTTCCATTACCGGCATTCCAACTGGTTGCTTCTGCACAGTTTGTTGTTGCACCTGCAGAGCTATAGACTATAGCTGATGTGCCACCAACTGTAGAAATTGTTTTTGCTGCATTTGAAGCAATGCCACCGTCAATTGTTGCATCATCCGGATTGTTAGGAAAATTCCATTCAGCAATTGTAACTTGTGAGTTTACTGTTAAAACAGAAAGGAACAAGGTAATACTGGATATTATTTTTTTCATAAAGTCTGATTAGAATAAATTAATGGGAAAAATAAATTAAGGTTTAACATTCCAGGTTTCTAATTTTCCCTGTGAATTCATTACCACCTTTTTGCCTTGAGCATCTATATACCAAGGTTTATAACCTGCAAGGTGAATAATTTCCATAATATCCAATGCCGTTATTCCGTTTTTGAAGTTAACAACAACAGTATGGTTTTCCCAGTTTGGCTTTTCCGATGTGATCTTATCGATATCTGTGTTTAGCTTAGTTTGAATAAATTGTGCATCTGATTTTGTGTTCATGCCATCAACATGAAAAACAATTTTGCTGTTATCTTTTTCAGAATTAGCGTACGATGTAATTTGTGTTTGAGCTTTTAGATCGGGCAGGTAAGAGAGAAATAAAAACGAAGAAAAAATGAGTATTTTTTTCATGTATGATTTTTTGGTTTTATCAGGTAACAATATTAATAAATTGGATGTTATTTATCAATAAAAAGTTGCATTAATGTTGATTCTTTATTAACTCATTTTTGTTATTTGCTTAAATTCTTAAGATGAATTACAGTGTTTTTTAGATAAAGGTGTTTTTTTTTAGGTCTTATTTTTTTAATATATTCAGTTTCAAAACAATTTGCTTTCTTTGTAAAGAAGTGGAAAAACATCTGTTAAGCAAATCAACCTTTTTACGTGGATTGCAATGCAAGAAATCCTTGTATATGTATAAGAATTTTATTCAGATGCGCGATCAACCAAGTGCAGAGCAACAGGCTATTTTTAGCAGAGGAAATAATGTAGGTGTGCTGGCTCAAAAGCTTTTCCCGGGTGGTGTTGATGCTACTCCTGCTAAAAGAAGTGATAATTTATTAGCCGTACAAAAAACAAAAGATTTAATAGATAGCGGAGCTGAGGTGATTTATGAAGCTGCATTTCAATATGATCAGGTTTTAGCAATATTGGATATTTTAGTCAAGAAAGAAGGAAAGTGGTATGCTTACGAGGTAAAGAGTTCTGTGAAAATTTCAAATACGTATTTGTTAGATGCTTCCCTTCAGTACTGGGTAATTACTAATTCAGGGATTGCATTGGAGGATATAAGTTTGGTTACCTTGAACAGTAAATATGTAAGAAAGGGAGAATTGAACATTCAGGATTTGTTTGCTAAAACGTCTGTATTGAAAGATGTTCTGAAAAATCAAGTTTTCATTAGTGAAAAAGCTCCAGAACTTAAGACTGTTGCCCTTTCTGCGGCAATGCCTGATATGGCTATTGGGGAACAATGCTTCAGTCCGTATGGTTGCGACTTTATGGGGACCTGCTGGAAGAATGTGCCTAAAGGTTCGGTTTTTGAGATCAGTGGCTTGCCTAAAGCAGAGCAGTTTGCCTTGTATTCTTCCGGAATACGATTGATAGATGAGATCCCAGCCAAGAATGCATTGGACAAAAATGTGAATATTCATTTAAAGTCGCTGAAGGCTGACGAAGTGTATTTGGAGAAAGAGAGATTGACGGATTTTATCTCCAAATTGCGTTATCCCTTGTATTTTATGGATTTTGAAACTTTTATGCCGGCTGTGCCAATATATGAAGGAACTAAACCGTATCAGCATATTCCATTTCAATATTCCATTCATTATTACGAAAAAGAGGGAGGCGAACTTAGGCATGTTGATTTTTTAGCCGAACATGGGAAGGATCCAAGAAGGGCATTTTTGAAAAATTTACTGGAGCATCTGAAAGGGGCGGAGGTGATCCTGGTTTATGATGCTTTGATGGAGCGAAATGTACTAAATGGCTTGAAAAAAGATTTCCCTGAATTTTTAGGTAATATAGATTTGATTTTAAGTAAGTTGCTTGATTTAATGCAAGTTTTTCAAGAACGTATTTTTTATCACCCTCTAATGAAAAATTCACATTCAATTAAGAATGTTTTACCTGCTTTGGTTCCCGGTTTAGGATATGAAAATCTATCGATCTCATCGGGCAGTATCGCGATGATAGCTTTCGAAAAGCTTCAAAATGAGCAAGATATGTTCAAGGCTTTGGAGATCCGCGAGCAGTTGATAGAATATTGCAAATTGGATACATTCGCTATGGTAAAGTTGTTGGAAGTATTGAAAGTTTATTGTGTTTAAGTTGTTGCAAATCAGAATTTTGGGTATTCTTCTTCCTGTTTCGATCGAGATAGTCTTAAAAAGAGCAAAAAAATATAAAAAAATCACCTTTTATTTTTGAATAAATCGTATATTTGCGTCCCCTAAAACATAGGGAGATAAATAATTAATTATTAACCCCTTCAATTGCTGTTAATTACACAAAGCAATTGAATACAAACAAAAAGCCACCGGATTTTCTTCCGGGATCAATTAAAATGGCAGAAACACAAACAGCGCAAGCTGACTTAGCGAATTTCGACTGGAATGCAGTTGGAAAAAAAGGTGAAGGTTATTCAAAAGACGAGCGTGAAAAATTAGACGCAATGTATGAGAAAACCTTAAAATCAGTGACCGCAAATGAGATCATTGATGGTAAAGTAGTATCTAAAAACAACAAAGAAGTTGTTGTTAACATTGGATACAAATCTGACGGAGTAGTTCAATTATCAGAATTCCGTTACAATCCGGATTTAAAAGTAGGTGATGTTGTTGAGGTGTATGTAGAAAGTCAAGAAGACAAAAGTGGTCAGTTGATCCTTTCTCACAAAACAGCTCGTGCAATGAAATCTTGGGATAGAGTTAACCAAGCTCTTAACAATGATGAGATCATTAAAGGATATGTTAAATGTCGTACTAAAGGTGGTTTAATTGCTGATGTATTTGGTATCGAGGCTTTCTTGCCAGGTTCTCAAATTGATGTGAAACCTATCCGTGACTACGATGTGTACGTTGGTAAAACAATGGAATTCAAAGTTGTTAAGATCAACAATGAATTTAAAAACGTTGTTGTTTCTCACAAAGCGCTTATCGAAGCTGAATTAGAACAACAGAAAAAAGATATCATCTCTAAATTAGAAAAAGGACAAGTATTAGAAGGAACTGTTAAAAACATTACTTCTTACGGTGTGTTCATCGATTTAGGTGGTGTTGATGGATTGATCCACATCACTGACCTTTCTTGGGGACGTATCAACCACCCAGAAGAGATCGTTAAATTAGACGAGAAGATCAATGTGGTTATCCTTGATTTTGATAATGATAAAAAACGTATCGCACTTGGTTTAAAACAACTTTCTGCTCATCCTTGGGATAACTTGAAAGCTGATCTAGCTGTGGGTGATAAAGTAAAAGGTAAAGTTGTTGTTATCGCTGACTACGGTGCTTTCGTTGAGATCGCTCCGGGAGTAGAAGGTTTGATCCACGTTTCAGAAATGAGCTGGAGCCAACACTTACGTACTGCACACGACTTCTTAAAAGTTGGTGACGAGATCGAAGCTGTTGTTTTGACTTTAGACAGAGAAGAGCGTAAAATGAGCTTAGGTATAAAACAATTAATGCCTGATCCTTGGACTGGTGTTATGGATAAATATGCTAAAGGTACTAAGCACACTGCAACTGTTCGTAACTTCACTAACTTCGGTATCTTTGTTGAATTAGAAGAAGGTGTTGACGGATTGATCCATATCTCTGACCTTTCTTGGTCTAAAAAGATCAAACATCCATCAGAATTCACTAAGATCGGTGAAAAGATCGATGTTGTAGTTCTTGATATTGATGGTGAAAACAGAAGATTAAGTTTAGGACACAAACAATTGGAAGAAAATCCATGGGATGTGTTTGAAACGATCTTCACAGAAAACTCTATCCACCAAGGTACTATTATCAATGTAATGGACAAAGGTGCTGTTGTTTCTATGCCATACGGTGTTGAAGCATTCTGCCCAACTCGTCACTTGGTAAAAACTGATGGATCTTCAGCAAAATCAGAAGAAGTATTGGATTTCAAAGTAATTGAGTTCAATAAAGAAGGAAAGAAGATCATTGTTTCTCATAGCAAGATCAACGAAGAAGTTACTGCAGCTGAAAAAGCAGCATTAGCAACTGAGAAGAAAGCTGCTAACGATGAAGCTAAAAAAGCAGTTAAAAAAGTAAAAGACAGTGTTGAAAAAACAACACTTGGTGATATGGATGTTCTTTCCAATTTGAAAGCAAATATGGAAGAGTCTGAAAAAAACGCTAAGAAGTAATTTACTCTTTAAATCATATTTTGTAAGAATACGCGCTTACAAGATCTAAAAATCACGCCATGGTTTTTAGGAAAAACGCCCTCCCGGTTTCGGGAGGGCGTTTTATTTTTTATTCGTATGAACAAAAGGGGGCTGAGGTTGTTCTATTGAAATAAACGACTAATTATGCACAGAATAGACCTAATTACACCAAGTATTTCCTGTACTAGCTAGTGATTGATGATCAACGGCAATGTTGTAAATTGTTTGTCACAACTTATACGCAGCGTATAATATCCATTTGCATAATTCGCAGTGGATAATTTGATGTTTTGCTCTCCGGCAGAATATAAAACGGTTTTAGATTCGATCAATTCTCCCAAAACATTTAATACATCAATTGTTACTTTTTTCTGTTGATCTAAGACAAAGAGAATATTTACCTGTTCATTGCCTGGATTAGGATATATGGATAATCCCGTTAATTGACCATGTTCCTCTATACCTACCTGTGTTTGTATGTTGATGTCATCCAAATAGATATTATTTCCTCCTTTAGAGGTAAAAATAAATTTCATTCTAAAACTGGAATTCAAATAGGTATTCGGAATTGTAGCATATCCACTTTTCCATTCCGAAGAAGATAATGGTGTAAAGGAATTCGTATTGATGGGAGCTGTTTCCAAATTATTGCCTGTCAAATTCAAACGCGATGTCCAGGTGTTATTGCAGTTGTTACTAACCAATAATTGTAACTGATCGGCATTACTACTATCTTTTTTTGCGAATGCATATTTAAATGTAATTGCCAGGTTGTTAGTTCCTGTTAAGTCGATGATCGGACTGATCAATTCATCTTTGGTGCTTTGAGTATTATTAAAATTATTGATCATGACAGATTTAGATCCAGTGTAAGAAGCTGTCGAGGTGATCTGCCAGTCATTGTCCTGATCAAAGGAATTGGAGAACCATTCGTTACCATTCAAATCCGATAAAGATTCAAATCCTTCAGAAAAAGGGTAAGGATTACCACTTGTAGGAAGTACAGAGATAAAATCTGTTTTGGTTGTTTGAAGTGAATCGGTTCCATTTTTTACTTTTAAAGTTACATCATGTTTTCCTACTGAAGTGTATGTGACTGTCGGGCTTGCTAACGATGAGGTGGAAGGAGTACCTCCCGGGAAAAGCCATTCAATACTAGTAAAATTGCCATTGTAAGAAGCATTGGTAAATGTTATTTGATTATTGGAGTTGGCGCATACCACTTTTTTGTTGGCTGTAAAATCAACTCCACAAAGCGTTCCTGGCGCGCTTACTACACCCGTTGCAATTAAGTTAGCTGGCTGCCATAAGTTATTCCTATTTGCCATCGTATCGTTCAAGCAAGCTTGCATTCGGGCTTTCTGACCGTAAGTAAACATCTTATTACAATAGGAATAGTCCATTGCATTTTGAACATTGTCTACAACATTTCCACAAGAAGCGCCACTCAGATTGCAGCTCTGCCAGCCAATGGTAGGAGGGGTGTCAGCAACAAGATCATCTATGTTGCAATCTTTAAAAGGATCAGCGCATGGATAGTAATAAAAGTTAGGGACATTGTTGCCACCCCAAATGTGTTGTAAGTTCAAATAATGCCCACATTCATGCGCCAAAACAACGGAACGGGTAGGGTTGGAGGTCCCTATGCTTCCAACATAATCATGTGAGATCACGATCCCATCCCAAGCGGGGATAGAATCTGCATCTGCAGGCCAAACAGCATGTCCGGCAAGACCAGCTGCATTTTGTACTACATAAACATTTAAATATTTGCTAGGATCCCATTGGATCAGTGACTTTACGGCATGATCACCTGTCGTTGTTAGAGGAGATGCAATGCGGTTGATACCACTGGTGCAATTTCCATTTGGATCTAAAGTGGCTAAACGGAATTCAATCTCACAATCGGCATGTATCGGTTTAAAAGCGGCAATAATAGATGCTGTATCTGCAGACTGCTTTCGGAATGTTTTGTTTAAAACATTTATTCCATCATATATCTGGGCGTTGCTAATATTCTCAGTACCATACATGTGTATCACATGAAATACAACAGGGATCGTATAGATCATTCCTCCTGGCATTTTATTTTGATAAAATTTTTGGGTGAACTGTTGTGTATGTGCTTCTAAGACAATATCTCTTTTGATAACAGCTTCTGCTACCTTTGGATTGGCTTTTAGTGTACTGATCCGCATCTCATCTGCACCACAATGCAGTTCATGTTGAGCAAAAGACGGAATAGATAAAATAAATAGCGAGCAACTAAGTAGTAGTTTTTTCATAGTGGAGAAATAATTAATTCTGTTACGAAAGATACAGAATCTACTCCAAATAAAAATGGTGGGGACTTGGTCGAAAAATCAGAAATAACAAAATCTATTAACAAAAGTAGAGAAGCCGTTTTTTTTGTATATATTTGTTCCCTAGATATGATGAAGCCAAAGATCATTTTAGACAGTAAACACTTCGAGATTACCGTAACCCGGCTTTGTTATCAATTAATTGAAGTTCACAACGATTTTTCCAATACAGTTATTATCGGACTTCAACCCCGCGGAATATTTTTAGCCAAACGAATTCAAAAGAAATTGCAGGAGATCCTTAAAAAGAAGGATATCAAGTGTGGCAGTTTGGATATTACCTTTTATCGTGATGATTTTCGTAAAAAAGAATTAGTGCCTAATCGTACCGAGATCGATTTTATCATTGAAGATAAAAATGTGATCATGGTGGATGATGTATTATTTACAGGAAGAACCATTCGTGCGGGTTTGGATGCAATGCTGGCATTTGGTCGCCCGAATGATGTGGAATTATTGGTATTGATCGATCGTAGATTAAGCAGACATTTGCCTATTCAAGCAAAATATATAGGAAAAACAATTGATTCTATTGCATCGGAAAGAGTAGTGGTGGAGTGGAGTGAGACCGATGGAAAAGATAAAGTTACTTTATTGACTAACGAAAACTAAAGAATGACGAACTTAAGTACGAAGCATTTACTAGGCATTAAAGACCTTACAGCAGATGATATCAATTTAATATTGAACACTGCTGAAAACTTTAAAGAAGTCATTAATCGTCCGATCAAAAAAGTTCCTTCCCTTCGAGATATTACCATTGCTAATTTATTTTTTGAAAATTCTACCCGTACTAAATTATCCTTCGAACTTGCAGAAAAACGTTTGAGTGCCGATGTGATCAATTTTGCCGCATCATCCTCTTCTGTAAAAAAAGGAGAAACGTTAATTGATACCGTAAACAATATTTTAGCAATGAAAGTGGATATGGTGGTTATGCGCCATCCAAATCCCGGAGCTGCAGTGTTTTTATCAAAACATATTGATGCCAAAATTGTGAATGCCGGTGATGGAGCGCACGAACATCCTACTCAGGCATTGTTAGATGCGTTTTCTATCAAAGAAAAGCTAGGAAGTATTAAAGGCAAGAAGATCGCCATTATTGGTGATATTTTACATTCACGTGTGGCATTGTCCAATATTTTCTGCCTTCAAAAATTGGGTGCAGAAGTAATGGTCTGTGGACCTACAACACTGATGCCTAAATATATTCATAGCTTAGGTGTTAAAGTGGAGCATGATCTTAAAAAAGCATTAGAGTGGTGCGATGTAGCGAATATGTTACGTATTCAATTAGAGCGCCAGGATATCAAATATTTCCCTTCATTACGTGAATATACTATGCTCTTTGGTTTAAATAAGGACTTGTTGGATTCACTTACTAAAAAGATTGTGATCATGCACCCCGGCCCTATCAATAGAGGAGTAGAGATCACCAGTGATGTAGCCGATAGTGACCAAAGTATCATTCTCGATCAAGTTGAAAATGGTGTTGCAGTGCGTATGGCTGTACTTTTCTTATTGGCTGGTAGAGCTTAATTTTCCCAGCGTTTTTTGTAGGTTTATATCTATAGTTTCTTAAACGCTTATTGGCGAATATTCCTTAATATTACATTCGTAAAATTTAAGATGATATATGGAAACCAATAACGCTCCTCAATTAGCCCCATTTTCTGCACGATTTAGTCCTCAGGTACCTGAACTATTAAATAAACTCAAGTGTTCAATAGCATTATCAACCTATCAGGCAGGAAAGGTTGTTTTTATTAGTCCTAACCTTGATAATGAAAGGTTAGTTACACTTCCTAGAACCTTTCGTAAACCAATGGGAATTGCTGTTAAAGGAGATAAGATGGCAATCAGTTTAAAGGATGAAGTGGTTGTATTTCAAAACTCAAAGCAATTAGCAGAACACTATCCGAATAAACAAAATACCTATGATAGTTTGTGGCTACCTCGTGCGACTTACTACACGGGATTAGTTGATATGCATGATATTGATTTCGGTGATGATGGCATTTATGCGATCAATACCTCATTCTCATGTATATGTAAAGTGGATGGAGAATATAATTTTACACCTGTTTGGAAACCTCCTTTTATAAATGAGATAGCACCGGGAGATCAATGTCATTTAAATGGAATGGTTGTGTTAAATGGGAAGCCAAAATACGTTACAGCTTTAGGCACAACTACCACCCCTCAGGGTTGGAAAGAAAATATTGTAAACGGTGGTGTATTGATGGATGTTGAGAAAAATGAAATTTTGTTGAACAATCTCTCAATGCCTCATTCACCTAAAATGTATAATAATGAATTGTATTTATTAATGTCTGCAAGTGGAGAGTTTATTAAAGTTGACCTCGAAGCTAAATCGTATAAAACCTTAAAAAAGTTTGATGGATTTTGCAGAGGATTGTCTTTTCATGGAGATTTTGCTTTTATTGGTTTTTCTAAATTGAGAAAGAACTCCAGTACATTTGCTAAATTAAGTTTCTCTGACAAAGCAAATTTTGCTGGAATTAAAATCATACATATGCCTACAAATGCTGAAGTAGGAGAGATTATTTATGAAACGAGCATTGATGAAATATATGAAGTGCTTGTGCTCGAAAATGCTATACGACCAAATATCCTTAATACTCTGGATGAAATTCATAAACTTTCCTTGGCTACTCCGTCAACCACTTATTGGGGAAGGAAAGAAGATCTAAATGAAAAGGCTTGATTGTGAGTGTGTAAGTAGTTTTAATTACTTTTTGTTGAAAAAATGGATCTTTTTAAATTTTTATTCTTGCTTATTCCTGATTTTTTAACTTATTTTTATAACCAAACATAACACTGTTATTATTTATGAAAAGAAACATTTACTATTACAACAATTTACTGCGTATTTATAATAAGTACCGCAGGAAGTTGATTAATCTGCGAAAAGCAAATAAAAATGCCAGACGACAAGACATTCTAGAAAAACACATCAGCAGACTTTTTGAAAAATTGTCATTATTAAAGATGACAATTGCTCAAAAAACAGTTGCTGCAACTATTGCAATTGGCACATTGGCATTTGCTCCTCAAACAGCTAATGCACAATCATTTGCTACTAAACAAATTAATCCGTTTTCATTGTCAAATATAGATTCTGAATCAGCTCCAACTTTTGCTGATTTGGATGGTGATGGCGATTTGGATATGTTAGCAGGAACAGATGATTATAGTTACGTATATCTGGGCCCATATTCTTATACCTACGAGTTTAAATTTCAATATTTTGAGAATACAGGTACTTCATCAAATCCTGTTTTTGCTAGTCCTGTTGTAAATCCATTCGGTATTACAGGTCCTACTGATGGGCGTTTAGCACCTAGCTTTGTTGATTTAGATAATGATGGAGACATGGATTTGATGTATGGTGATGATAATGGAGATTTTTATTATCTCCAAAATACAGGAACAGCAACAGCTCCAGCTTTTGCTCCAGCTCAAACGAACCCTTTTGGTTTAACAGGTGGTCTATATGCTTTTTATAGCGGTTTATCAACCCCTACATTTGTCGATTTGGACAATGATGGGGATTTTGATATGATTTCTGGTTCAGGTCCTGGTGATATTTTCTATTTCCAAAATACAGGAACAGCCTCTTCTCCAGCTTTTGCTGCAGGCCAAGAAAATCCATTTGGATTGCCTCTTTATTCTTACTATAATCGAATTGCTCCTTCATTTACAGATATAGATGGTGATGGTGATTTTGATTTATTAACAGGAAATGGTTACGGTGATTTCCTCTTTTATGAAAACACGGGAAGTGCTGCTGTACCAGCATTTTCGACCGATCAAGTTAATCCATTCAACTTAACTGAGGTTGGGTATTATTCCGTTGGAAGTTCTAAGCCTGCATTTGTAGATTTGGACAATGATGGTGATGTTGATCTTATGGCGGGTGATGATTATGGCGATTTTAATTACTATAAAAGATGTACGCCTTCTACATCAACGATATCTCCTGTTTCGGCTTGTAATTATATCACACCAAGTGGTCAACTTATAGACGCATCAGGAACATATACAGATATAATACTTAATGCATCAGGTTGTGATAGTGTCATTACAATTAATTTGACGATTACCTCCATTTTAGATCAATCTTTTGTATCAACCTCTCCAGTGATTTGCGGTACATCAGGAGATGCTACCATTGGTTTGACTTCATCTCAGTCGGGTGTAAATTATTACTTAAGAGATGATTCTAATGATGCTGTTGTTGATGGACCTATTCTTGGAACAGGATCAGGCATATCATTCAATACAGGGGTAATTTCAACTCCTACAACCTATAATGTTTATGCAGATAAGATCGTAAATAGTACAGGCTTGTCTTTTGATGATAATGATGATTATGTAGATGCTGGTACTGGCGTGAATCTAGCTAATAGTTCTTTCTCAGTTGAATTTTGGGCTAAAAAAGGCGGATTTTCAACCAATGGCGATGATCATATTATTGGTATCGGTGAATCAACAAATTCGAATGAAGCCCTACATATTGGTTTTAGAGGTAGTAACAGCTTTACTTTCGCGTTTTTTGGAAATGATTTAGATGCAAATTCATCTCTTACCGATCTGAATTGGAATCATTGGGCAGTTACGTTTGATGCTAATACGAAAGAACGTAGGATCTATCTTAATGGGGCAGTTGTGGCGAATGATGTATCTGCGAGCAATTTCATAGGAACAGGCAATTTGAAAATTGGAAGAGCCTATAATGCAAATAATAATAACTTCAGTGGACAGTTGGATGAAGTTAGAATTTGGAATGTTGTTAGAACAGGGGCAGAGATCAGTGCAAACATGAATAGCTGTTTAGCCGGTTCTGAATCCGGATTGTTAGCCTATTACAAATTTGAGGATGGAACAGGCAGTTCAACATTAGCCGATGCTACATCAAATGCCAATAACGGAACATTGCAAAATATGGATCCGAATACTGATTGGGCAATGGGTGCAGCTGTTTGTGCTACTTGTAATTTAGAGATGTCACAAACGGTTACGGTTACGTTTGGAGCTACTGTAGATGCAACTGTTGATAATACAGCTTCTCCAACATTATCTTCAAACCAATCGGGAGCTACTTACCAATGGGTTGATTGTAATAATGGAAATGCTCCTATTGCAGGTGAAACCGGGCAAACATTCACGGCAACAGCCAGTGGAAGTTATGCAGTGGAAGTAACATTCAATGGTTGTACAACAACTTCAGCTTGTGAAACAATTTCTTTGACCGGAATTGAGCAAGCAACAACTACTGCTGTTTCAATTTATCCAAATCCAACTAATGGTATTGTAAATATCAAATTGGGTGGAAAAAATGCTGTGGTAGATTATTTCATTACTACAGTTGAAGGACGATTAGTAGAATCAGGAAGAACTTCTTCCAATATGATATCGGTTGATCTAAGCAAAGAAGGAAATGGAATTTACTTCTTGCGAATCAATTCTACTGATTCCTCTTCGGTTCATAAATTGATCAAGCAATAATCTAAAAGAATGCTTGTTATTTAACAGCCCCTCGTTCAAACGAGGGGCTGTTTGTTTTAAATACTTTGAGTCAAAACTTGCTTTTTACTCTAAATTTGTTCTATATTTGTTTAAATCAAAAAACGATATGAGTTTAGTAGTTGAGAATAAGGATTTGTACTCAGTAA
The DNA here is from genome assembly GCA_016786925.1 of Bacteroidia bacterium. Taxonomy (GTDB): domain Bacteria; phylum Bacteroidota; class Bacteroidia; order 2-12-FULL-35-15; family 2-12-FULL-35-15; genus 2-12-FULL-35-15. Next base: position 21,103 of record JAEUTU010000017.1, on the reverse strand, counting down.
TAAAGATCACTGCCGAAAAGTTAGACAGCAATTTGGCGCCCTCTTTAAAATCGGAGTTAGTGGTTTTGAATACGGATGGTGTTAAGAATATTATTATTGATATGACGGATGCCCGTTATTGTGATTCTTCTGGATTGAGTGCTATTTTAGTGGCGAATCGTCTGTGTAAGAATTCCTCCGGTCATTTTGTGTTGAGCGGCTTACAGGACAGTGTTAAAAAGTTGATCGTTATCTCTCAATTGGATACCATCCTTACAATCACTGAAAATTTGAATGAGGCAATCGAAAAATTAAAATAAACGTCAATATATAACCTAAATCGATAAACATGATAAAAAAATTACTCCTTTCAGCTTCGGCTGTCTTTTTAATGAACATAAGTTCATTCGCTCAAGTATGTACCCCTAACGTATCTTGTATTCCTGGCGGTCAAACGTATGGTATCTGCCCTGATAGTGCAACAGGTTTAGCAGTAGGAACAGTTGGTGTTCCATACAATCAAATAGTAAGTATGATGGTTCCTGCCGATGGAACTGATTTTGGTTTCCCTACCGCTGTAATTGTTTCCATTGAAGTAACAGGTGTAGATAGTTTAGCTCCTGGATTAACTTATCAGTGTGCGCCTGCAAACTGTACATTCCCTGGTAGTTCAAGTGGATGTTTCCTTATTTCAGGAACACCTACACAAGTTTGGAATAAGCAAATTATTGTAAACGCAGTAGCGCATACTACTGTATTTGGTATCCCTGTAGATCAACCTCAAACAAATGAGCAGTATCGTAGTGTAGTTGTAGCAGCTACATCAATCGCAGACCTTGATCTTACTAAATTTGATGTTAGACAAAATGCTCCGAATCCATTCTCTGAAAAATCAGAGATCTATTTCTCTTCTTTAAGTAATTCAGAAGTGGAATTTAAAGTGTACAACATGGTGGGTGCAGTTGTTTTTGCTGATAAATTTGATGCTCAAAAAGGTTCTAATATCATTAAAATTGATGCGAACTCTTTTGCACCTGGTGTGTATATTTACTCAGTAAAAAATGGAGAGCAAACCATTACAAAACGTATGGTTGTGACAAGCAAATAATGCAAAATTTTGAATTGACTATTTTAGGTTGCAGCAGTGCAACTCCTACATCAAAACGAAATCCTACCGCTCAGCTTTTAAACATAGCTGAGCGGTTTTTTTTGATTGATTGTGGCGAAGCTACTCAGATACAGCTGAGAAGATACAAGCTGAAATTTCAGCGTATCAACCATGTTTTCATCTCTCATTTGCATGGTGATCATTACCTAGGACTACTCGGACTATTGTCCAGCATGCATTTATTGGGCAGAACTGCCGAATTGCATTTATATTGTCCTGCCGAATTGCAGGAAATCATCGAGGTTCAATACAAGCATTCTGAAACACGACTCAACTATCAATTGATCTATCATCATCATGCTTACCAAAATGATGTTGTATTATTTGAGGACGAAAAAGTGGTGGTTACCAGTATCGTGTTGAATCATAGAATTCCATGCTGTGGATTTAAATTTACTGAAAAACCTTTATTAGCGAATATTTCAAAGGATACGATCGCATATTACAATATTCCCGTTGAGCAAATTCTTCCGATCAAGAAAGGAGCAGATCTCCAGTTGGCTGATGGATCGATCATCCCCAATGCGAAGCTGGTAGTTAACAAACAAGAACCACGCAGCTATGCTTATTGTTCGGATACATGTTATGATGAAACGATCATTCCATACATTAAGGATGTATCATTGTTGTATCACGAGGCTACTTTCCTACATGAAAAATTGGAAAGGGCCAAGGAAACACATCATACCACCGCACTTCAAGCCGGACAGATCGCGCAAAAGGCATCTGTAAAGAAATTGATGATAGGGCATTATTCTGCCCGTTATAAAGACCTGCAGCCATTGTTGGATGAAGCTAAATCGGCTTTTGAAAACACGGTATTAGCAATAGAAGGTGAACAAACCAAATTATAACTTATGGAAGTAAATATTACTGAGATCATAGGATATATCGCATCATTTGTGGTGCTCTTATCTTTTTTAATGAAAGACATGGTGAAGCTTAGATTGGTTAATTTTGCCGGCTGTAGCTTATTTGTTGCTTATGGAATCATGCTAAAATATTCTATTCCAATTATCCTTACCAATAGTGTAATTTTGATGATCCATGCCTATTATCTTCTTAAGATGAGGAAGGAGAAGAAATAATTCTGCCAAACTGTCTTTATTCTCCCCTTGGCATAGCGATTGACCTTCATTTTTCGTATTTTTAATGATTACGAGCAAATAGCAATAGAACATGACTGATAATTTCGATTTAAATGGCTTAACTCCAATGTTTAGCGGGAATATAATGGAAGAGGATTCGGAGTTCATCCCTTTGTTATCGTCTGAAGATGAGGATCAGATGAACTCGGAGAAAACACCCGAAGAACTGTCAATTTTACCTTTACGCAATACTGTATTATTTCCCGGAGTAGTAATTCCTATTACGGTAGGACGCGATAAATCCATCAATTTAGTAAAGGATGCCTATAAAGGTGATAAAACAATTGGTGTCGTATCTCAAAAAGACGATAGTATAGAGGATCCGACCTTGGATGATCTTAATAAAATTGGGACCGTAGCACATATCATTAAAATGTTGCGTATGCCCGATGGCAACACAACCGTTATCATTCAAGGCAAGAAACGTTTTGAGTTGGGAGAGGCGATACAAACTGAACCGTATATCAAAGCAAAGATCACTGCATTCAATGAAACCCGTCCGGTAAAGGACGATCAGGAATTTGTTGCATTGGTTTCATCATTAAAAGATCTGGCTACTCAGATCATCAAGCAAAGTCCTCACATTCCCACAGAAGCGAATTTCGCTTTGAGAAATATAGAAAGTCCTTCATTCCTGATCAACTTCATATCATCGAATATGAATGCTCCTGTTGCAGATAAACAAAAAATGCTGGAGGTAGCTGATCTGAAAGAACGTGCAACATTACTGCTGACGAATCTTACCAAAGAGCTTCAAATGTTGGAACTAAAAAATCAGATCCAGTCGAAAGTAAAAGTTGATCTTGACAAACAGCAACGCGATTATTTTTTACATCAGCAATTAAAAACCATTCAGGAAGAGTTAGGGGAGAATAATTTTGCTCAGGACATTCGTGAAATGCGTGAGAAAGCCAAAGGCAAAAAATGGAGCAAAGCAGTGGCGGAGTCTTTCGAAAAAGCCATTACCAAACTTGAGCGAATGAATCCCAATGCTGCTGAGTACTCTATTCAAACGAATTATTTGGAAGTATTGTTGGATCTACCTTGGGATGAAAATACAGTAGATAATTTTGATCTGAAACGTGCTCAAAAAGTCTTGGACAAAGATCATTTTGGTATGGAAAAAGTGAAAGAACGTATTCTGGAACACTTGGCTGTATTGAAATTAAAAGGGAATATGAAATCGCCTATTCTTTGCTTATATGGACCTCCGGGTGTTGGTAAAACATCATTAGGAAAAAGTATTGCTGAGGGTTTAGGACGTAAATATGTACGAATGAGTTTGGGTGGCCTGCGCGATGAAGCCGAAATTCGCGGTCACCGTAAAACCTATATTGGCGCCATGCCGGGGCGTGTATTGCAAAATATTAAAAAGGCTGGAAGTTCAAATCCTGTATTCATATTAGATGAGATCGATAAAGTTGGGAATGATTTTCATGGCGATCCATCTTCAGCACTTTTAGAAGTGTTGGATCCGGAACAAAACAATGCATTCTATGATAATTATGTGGAGTTGGATTATGACCTATCCAATGTAATGTTCATAGCTACAGCCAATTCCTTAAGCTCTATTCAGCCTGCATTACGCGATAGAATGGAGATCATTGAGATAACCGGTTATACCATTGAAGAAAAGATAGAGATCGCTAAGCGCCATTTATTACCGAAGCAATTGCAAGAGCAAGGCGTTAAGAAAGATCAACTCAATTTGAATAAAGCCATGCTCGAGTATATCATTGAGAATTATACCAGAGAAAGTGGTGTGCGTGGCTTGGAAAAAGTGATCGCGAAAGTGGTTCGTAATGCCGCTAAATCTATTGCCATGGAGCAAAAGTATAATGTTGATGTTACTGAAAAAGATCTTACCAAGATATTAGGCCCTGCTCATGAAAAAGACCGTTATCAAGGAAACGATGTGGCTGGTGTAGTAACAGGACTAGCCTGGACTCCGGTAGGAGGTGATATTTTGTTTATTGAAAGCAGTTTAACAAAAGGAAATGGCAAGTTGACCTTAACCGGTAACTTGGGCGATGTGATGAAAGAATCGGCTGTTATTGCATTGGAATACTTAAAATCACATAGTTCTATTTTGGGGTTAAAACAGGAATTGTTTGATAAATGGAATGTACACATTCACGTGCCTGAAGGCGCAACGCCTAAAGATGGACCAAGTGCAGGTATTACCATGCTCACGGCTTTAGCAAGTGCATTTACTCAGCGTAAGGTGAAGAAGCAATTGGCCATGACCGGTGAGATCACCCTTCGAGGAAGAGTATTGGCAGTAGGCGGTATTAAAGAGAAGATACTGGCTGCTAAACGTGCCGGCATTAAAGAGATCATTTTAAGTGTTGATAATAAAAAAGATATTGCAGAGATCAAAGCTGATTACATCAAGGGCTTAAAATTCATTTATGTGGAGCAAATGATCGATGTGGTAAAACATGCGCTTTTGAAAGAAAAAGTGGATCATCCTTTAGATCTTGCCAGCAAAGATGAGGTAACTAAAAAATAATAGGATCCCCGCTCATTGAGCGGGGCTTTTTTTTGATATTCATCATTATTCTGCTTCATTTTAATTATTCCTATAAATTTGCGAAGCATATCCATGATGAAGTCGAAATACATACAAGTGCTGCAATACATCTTATTACTTGGTATAGGATTAGGGTTGAGTTGGATGTTTTTTAAAGACCTTAACTTTTCGGAGTTAGAGCAGGTGGTGGGTACCGGTAATTTTTTCTGGTTTTATGTGGTCATGGCCGTTTCGGTTGGCGTGTATGTGTTCCGCACACTTCGCTGGCAAATGCTCATTAAAGCGATCGGACATGAAACTAAATTTCATAACACGTTTGCTGCATTATCCATCAGTTATTTTGTAAGTTTTGTGGTTCCCCGTTTAGGCGAAGTAAGCAGATGTTTGTCGGTTAAAAAACAACACAATATCCCATTTATGGAGCTCCTGGGCACTGTGATCATTGAGCGTGTTGTAGATGTGATCAGTTTAATGGTCATGCTGCTATTAACACTCATTCTTCAATTTGATCAGATCATTGAATTCATGCAGGTGAATGTATTCAAGCCAATCTATGAAGGGATCATATTGAAGATCTTAGCAGGTAACTTATGGATGCTCATAGCTGCTATTTCATTCATGTTAGTATTCATTTTTTTGACCTTTTACTTCCGTAAATACATCAAAGAGCGTTCTCCAAAATTAGTGATGAAGTTTCTGGAAGGCTTGAAACAAGGCTTGATCAGCATAGCCAAACTCAAAGAAAAGCGTTTGTTCTTTTTTTACACCGTTTTGATCTGGTTGGGCTATTATTTTATGACCTATTTTTGGTTCTTCGTTTTTAAGGAAACATCTGTTTTAAGCTGGGGAGCTTGCCTGGCCATTGTGTCGATCGGCACAATTGGTCGTTCTGTTCCTATTCAAGGGGGAGGCATGGGAGCCTATCACTTTTTGGTCAACCAGGTAGTTTTGCTATATGGAGTAACGGGTTTGTTTGGTAAAACATTGGCAACATTGATCCATGCGGGCCAAACCTTTTTCACTTTTGCCATGGGCTTGGTTGGCTTAATTATCTTTTTTGTGGTTTACTGGAAAAAGAAGTAAAGTTTTGCACATTGGATTATTGATTATTTCCCTGCCTTTATTTAAGCAAAAGACCAATAAAATTTTTAAATTTGAATCATGATTAAAAGGCTGTTTTTATAGCCTTCGTTAATTTTTATATCATGAGTAAATTTACAGCACAGCAAGTAGCAGGTTTGTTGGGTGGAAAAGTTGAAGGAGATGCAAACGCTGTTATTACGAAATTGTCAAAAATAGAAGAAGGTGTTTCCGGCTCCCTTTCCTTTTTATCGAATTTGCAATATGCACCATTTTTATACACTACAGCAGCCTCTGTGGTGATCATTCCCAATGACTATGTGCTGGAAAAACCTGTAAGCGCTACTTTGATCCGTGTACCGGAACCAAGAGCCAGTTTTGCTGTATTGCTGGAAGCTTACAACCAGATCAAAAACAACAAAAAAGGAATTGAACAACCTTCCTTTATTCCTGCATCGGCACAATTGGGAGAGGATGTATATATCGGAGCATTTGTGAGCATTGGAGAGAATGCCGTGATCGGCAAGAATGTAAAGATCTTTGCTAACTCTGTTATTGGCGACAATATAGTGATCGGTGATGATACTATCATTTATGCCGGTGTTCGTATTTATTCGGATTGTATGATCGGTAAACACTGTACCATTCACTCCGGTGTGATCATCGGTGGTGATGGTTTTGGCTTTAATCCGAATAGTGAGAATAATTATAAAAAAGTACCACAGATCGGAAATGTGATCATCGAGGATCATGTGGAGATCGGTTCAAATACAACCATCGACAGAGCTACATTAGGATCTACGATCATCCGCAAAGGAGTGAAGCTGGATAATTTGATCCAGATCGCACACAATGTAGAGATCGGTGAGAATACAGTAATAGCTGCACAAACCGGGATCTCGGGTTCTACCAAAATTGGTAAGAACTGCATGATTGGTGGTCAGGTCGGCATTGTAGGACATTTGCATATCGGTGATGGCGTTAAGATCGCTGCACAATCGGGCATTGGTCAGAACTTGAAAGATAATGAAATGGTGCAAGGGTCACCTGCATTTGCTGTAGGTGATTACAGACGCTCATACGTTATGTTCAGAAGTTTGCCTACAAAGATCAAAGAATTAGAAAATACAATCAAGAATCAAAATAATTAATAAAATGAGCGTAAAGCAAAGAACACTTAAACAAGCAGTGAGTATTTCCGGTGTAGGTTTACATACCGGTAAGCAAGTAAACCTGACATTTGTTCCTGCACCTGAAAATCATGGCTATAAATTTCAACGTGTGGATATGCCCGGTAATCCGATCATTGATGCCGATGTGGACAATGTAGTGGATACATCACGTGGAACCACACTTGAACAAAATGGAGCTCGTGTACACACAACAGAGCATGTGCTTGCTGCGCTTGTTGGAATGGAAGTAGATAATTGTTTGATCCAATTGGATGGTCCTGAAATGCCGATCATGGATGGCAGTTCCATGCCTTTCATTAAAGTGATTGAAGCTACCGGAATAGTGGAGCAAAATGCGGAGAGAGAATATTTTGTGTTGACAGAGAATTTAACATTTGAAGATCCTGTTAAAAAAGTAGAGATGCTGGCTGTACCTCAAGATGCATTCAGAACAACTGTAATGGTTGATTATAATTCGGATGTATTGGGAACACAACATGCTTCCATGTACACGCTGAATGAATTTAAATCGGAGATCGCCATGTGCAGAACCTTTGTGTTCTTACATGAATTAGAAGCGCTGTTAGCACATAACCTGATCAAAGGTGGTGATATGAATAACGCTATCGTATTAGTTGATAAAGAAGTAGCGCCTGAAAAGATCGCTCACTTAAAAAAGGTATTTAATAAAGAAGATGTAGAAGTAAAGGGCCGTGGTGTGTTAAACAATACAACCTTGCATTTTTTCAATGAGCCTGCCCGTCATAAATTGCTTGATATTGTTGGCGACTTAGCATTGGTTGGTGTGCCTTTGAAAATGCACGTGTTAGCGGCTCGTCCCGGACATGCCGGAAATGTTGCTTTTGCAAAAAAGATCAAGGAATTGATCAAATCAAAAAAGAAAAACAATCTTGTTCATTTCGATCTTGCAAAGAAACCTTTGTACGATATCAATGATATTACCAAAATGCTTCCTCACCGTTATCCATTTTTAATGGTTGACAAAGTGATGGAAATGGATGCCAACAGTATTGTGGGGGTAAAGAACATTACACTGAACGAACCATTCTTTACTGGTCACTTTCCTGATAATCCTGTGTTTCCGGGTGTAATGCAGATCGAAGCGATGGCTCAGGTGGGTGGAATATTTGCTCTGTCACAAGTTCCTGATCCAGAATATTACAGTACTTATTTCATGAAAATTGATGGTGTGAAATTCAAGCAAAAAGTAATTCCAGGAGATACGATCGTGTTTAGACTTACATTGGAAAGTCCAATCAGAAGAGGTTTGGTAAACATGCGCGGAATTGGATATGTAAATGGAAAAGAAGTAGTGGAAGCAGTTATGCTTGCACAAGTGATCAAAGATAAACTACCTAAAGAAGCCAATACGGCTGTAACAGCATGAGTAATTTAAGCTATATACATCCTGATGCTAAGATCGGGAAAGACGTAACCATTTCTCCATTTGCTTCCATTTATGAAGATGTAGAGATTGGTGATGGAACCTGGATCGGACCGAATGTGACGATCTTTCCGAAAGCTCGTATAGGAAAAAATTGTAAGATATTCCCGGGTGCAGTGATCGCTGCTATTCCTCAAGATCTTAAATTTAAAGGAGAAGAATCCATTGTTCAAATTGGTGATAATACAACCATTCGTGAATGTGTGACAGTGAACAGAGGTACAGCCGATAAAATGAAAACGGTTGTAGGAAGTAATTGCTTGATCATGGCGTATGCGCACATTGCACACGATTGTATTGTAGGGGATAATGTTATTATAGCAAACAGTGTGAATCTCGCAGGACATGTGGATATTGAAGATTGGGTGATCATTGAAGGTGGAACAGGAGTAGGGCAGTTTGTTCGTATTGGTGCACATGCTTTTGTTTCAGGATTAGCAGGTGTGCGCAAGAATGTTCCTCCATTTACAAAAGCGGCACGTGAACCATTGCAATATGTGGGTGTTAATTCTGTTGGTTTAAGAAGAAGAGGTTTCAGCAATGAGACCATTTCTCAGATAGAAGATATTTACAGAACTTTATATGTTAAAGGACACAATGTAACGAATGCATTGGCTATCATCGAACAAGAAGCTCCGGCTTCAGCAGAAAAACAACAGATCCTTGATTTTATTCGTAATTCAAAAGATGGGATCATGCGTGGTATCTCCTAATTCATGTATAGGTGAATATTAAACTGGATAATATTGGCAAGCGTTACAATTTCGAATGGATATTCCGGAATGTAACGCTTGATCTTTCTCCGGAGCATAACTATGTGATCCTGGGTGCCAATGGTTCCGGTAAATCAACCCTTTTGCAGGTGATCGCCAGCAATCTGATTCACTCCGAAGGAACAATTGAACATAGTGAGAAAGGGAAAAAGCTAGACGTAGATCAGGTGTATAAGCATATCAGTTATGCAGCTCCTTATCTTGATCTGTTTGAAGAATTTACCTTGATCGAGTCCATAGAATTCCATTCAAAATTCAAATCCTTTCAAAAAGGATTAACTGTGAATGAGATCGTGAAATTGACAGAATTGGAAAAAGCAAAGAACAAGCAATTGAAATATTATTCATCAGGCATGCGCCAGCGTGTCCGTTTAGCCCTAGCTGTATTGAGTGATACGCCATTGTTGTTATTAGATGAACCCACTTCCAATTTGGATAAAAAGGCCATCGATTGGTATCAGAAATTGGTAAATGATTTTTCAGATGACCGAATGATCATTGTGGCATCGAATCAGCAGGAATATGAATATCCTTTCTGCAATCAGCAGATAAGTATAGAAGATTATAAAAAATAGCAGGAGTTTTCTATTTGTTGTTTTTCATCACTTCCCACAACACTCCTTCTTTGAGCGAATAGGTAGATAATCGCATCTTTTTAATTTCCAACTCACTTACTACAAAATGAACAAGTATACTGGAGATTACCATCATGTCAACACGCATCAAAACTAAGCCTTTCATAGCTGTGCGTTCTGCTTTTGTTGATTTAATGATAATATCATAAATGGTAGAGCAATCATCTAGTTTAAATTCGTATTCAGTTTTATTGTCAAGAATACTAGGCGTATAAAATTTATGTGCGATCATTTCGGCTAATGAATCGAATGAGCCGGAAGAACCTATCAATTCAGTAATCGGATGTTTTTTTACGGCATCCAATAAACTTTGTAATTCTTGTCGCAAATAATTCTTGATCGTTTCTATCTCTTTGTCTGTAATAGGATCGGAAGGGTTAAATATCTCTAATAAGCGTGCTGCTCCCAATAGGAAACTTTGTTTCCAAAAGATCTGATCTTTATTAGCAATGATGAATTCCGTGCTTCCACCACCAATATCAATGATCAGAGAGGTGTCATTGGTCATGTTGACTGCAGAACGGACACCATAATAAATGAGCTCGGCTTCTTTATCACCGGAAATAACTTGTACTTCAATACCTGCTTTTTCTTTAGCAATATTTACAAAGTCGCTTCCATTGCGGGCACTTCTGATAGCTGATGTTGCAAAGGCGAATGTTTTATCTACACCATATTCTTCAATGATCAGCTGATATTGGATCAATGCATCAATGCCTCTTTGAAAGGGGATAGGGGCAATGAATCCCTTGTTAATACCTCCTTCACCTAATTTTACAGGGATCTTGGTTTGGAACAATTGTTTGATGTCCTTATTTCCGTCAACTTCTACAATTAAAATGTTGAAAGTATTTGTTCCCAGGTCGATGATCGCTATACGCATAAATGCTTTTTTATCCTTTATAAAACAACCATTTGCCTAATTCTTTCCATGTTACTTTCTTGCCATACATTAAAATTCCTGTCCGGTAAATTCTGCCTGCCAACCAAGTTGTAAAAATGAATCCAAGCACTAATAGAGCCATAGATAGGGCCAATTCCCAGCCGGGAACACCAAATGGTAAACGAACCATCATCACAATAGGAGAGGTGAGTGGTATGATCGAGAACCAGAAGGCCATTTGACTTTCCGGATTTTGAATGATGGTTTGTGCTACCACGAATGACAAAATAAGTGGGATGGTAATTGGCATCATAAATTGCTGTGTGTCGGCCTCATTGTCAACTGCCGCACCAACTGCCGCAAATAAAGCACTATACATCAGATAACCTCCTAAGAAATAGAATAAGAAACACAGTACAATTGCCTTCATATCTACATTCTTAAAATCATTCCAGATCTCGGTCACAATATTCGGTTTCTCGATCTTTTTCATGTTCATGTAATCCAGATCAGCACCAACTTTTATAACTTCTTCTTTTTGCTGGATCTGCTTCATGTCAATATCTTTAAGTATCGTTGCCGATGCAATGCTGTACAAAGTCGTGGTAAGAACCACCCAGAGTAAGAATTGAGTTAATCCAACGAGTGCCACACCAACAATTTTTCCCATCATCAATTGAAACGGTTTGACAGATGAAAGGATCACTTCTACGATACGATTCGTTTTTTCTTCCATTACACCACGCATCACCTGTACACCATATAAGAAAATGAACATATAGATCAGAATACCGGCACCGAGTCCAATAGCCATATATAGGCCTGTGTTGGTTTTTTTTACATTCCCATCTTCTTCTACTTTCTCAGTGATCAATTTGAACTGAGAATTAACTTCCGCATCCTTGATAATGTTAAGATCTACTTTGTTCTTTGCAAGAATAACGTCATACATCATTTTGCTGATCGTTCCAACAATGTATTGCTCTACACCAACGCTTAATTGTTTTTTGTAAAGGATCTTAATCGCATTTCCGCCCGAGAGAATGTTTCGAGGGATATACAAAATAGCATCATAATCGGTATCATAAAATCCTTTTTCTGCATCTTCAAACGAAACAGGCGGATAGTCGAATCGGATAAAATCCTTTTGAGGAATAAGATCAATGAACAAGGTGCTTTCATCGATCACTTCGATCTTCTGCTGATCCGATTTTTGCATGGATAACCAGATCGGCACGATCATGATGCCGGCCATTAACAATGGACCAAGGATGGTCATGATGATAAATGATTTTTTCTTGACACGTGATAAATATTCACGCTTAATGATCAAAAGAATTTTATTCATAGTTTTTCTTTTTTACAATTCTTAATAAAATCGCTTACCAAATATGCGATTAATTTTCCTGTTTTATTATCCGTCTTAATATGGGAAAGGACAGGAGCGGCCTCTGCTATGTGTAAATAAGCAGGATTGGTGTTCTTTGCACACCAGCTAATGTATTGTCGCGCTTGATTGGCACTTATACCGCTGGATGTTTTGGCGCTGGATGGAATATTCTGCACAGTATCCATATCCAGCTCAATTCCACAATAGGTGTCATCTGTAAATGTGATAGCCTGCATTACAGCTTGTTTGAAGCCTATTTCTTCATGTACAAAAATATCTTCAAAGAATGAATAGTTAATGGTATGGATGTGCTTTTTTAGCTCATCCAATACTGCTTGTGCATTGTAATTTTCATGTAAGCCGACAACTGCATAGTTTTTAAGAAAGCCTTCATTGTAAGCATAACTAAAACCATTTCCGCTGTGTCGTCCTTCCAATGATCTAAAGTCGGTGTGTGCATCGGAGTTGATGCAGTTGATCTTAGCTTGTTTGATCTTTCCGGATGCTTGTAATCCCAAAGCAGCACCTTTTATATTTCCATAGGAGTTGTTGTGACCACCACCAATCACGATCGGTATTTTTCCGGAAGCAACGATTGTCTGAATCACTTCTACTACACGTTGATCCACTTTTTCAACTAAGCTTCTCAATTTTTCAACTCCAGCTTTTTCTGATGTTTGCATCAGATCATCCACTTCAATATGTCCTAATACCAATAGTTCTGAACCATCAATGAACTCATTGTTTTGAATATTGAGAATGTTTGATAATGCAGGTTGCCAAGCGGTGTGGGCACCACCACGTCCAAAATTGGCTCTAACACCAATATCCTCAGGAATGCCTAATAGTACAAATTTGGCTTTTGAATTTTTTAGTGCTTGTTCAATATTTTTTGATGAGATCGTTTCTACACGTTCACCCAGTTTTGTTTCACCTGCACGTTTGCGGGTTAGTTTTTGAATATAGCTATGTTCGTAGATGTTCAGGTTTTTCATGAAATTTTATAATTCAAATCAGCTTTTGCAAGTGCTTCTTTGATTGGCTTTAAGTCAGTGCTAAATTTAATGATGATTGTTTGTTTATACATTAAATCCATTTTACTATAACCTCCAGATCCAATAATGATCAATTCATCTTTTTTGTTAAACTCCAATGAATGTATTAGCCCTTTTTGTTCTGCGTTATTTATGAAATTCTTGTGTTTTTCATTGTAATACCAATACTCATGTAAAATACTATTTTTATAAACTAATAGAAGTCCTTCACTATATATATTCAAATCAATTTTGTTCCAAAATAATTCTGTTGATTCATAATCTCTTGTCTTGCAATTTGCATTTTTTACCTTTAACAGAGGAGTTTTACTCTTTAGTTCTATCTTTAATTTTGAGAGCATTTCATCCGATCTTTTTATAAAGTAAAAGATTAACAAAAAAACTACAATGATAATTGCTACTACTAATCCTCCAACCATACTATTTACTCATTACTTTACCGTTAATGATCACTGTTTCTATCAAATTACTGCCGAAAGAATAGGGGATAAATGAGTAATTAGCTATTTCTTGTGTGATAAATACATTTGCTTTTTTACCAATGGCAATACTTCCATGTGTATCACTTAAGTTCATGGCATAAGCCGAGTTGATGGTTGCTGCATTGATTGCTTCTTCCGGTGTCATTTTATATTGCACACAGCATAATGAAAGCATAAAGTTCATGTTGCCACTCGGACTGCTGCCCGGATTATAATCGCTTGCAACTGCCACAGCCAAACCCGCATCGATCATTTTGCGGGCAGGAGGTAAGGGTAGACTTAAAAAGAATGCCGCACCGGGTAGAATCGTAGGCATGGTTACTGAACCTTTTAATGCTTCTATTTCTTTATCGCCAACAAATTCCAGATGATCAACACTAATAGCACCCACTTCAACACCTGCCAATACACCACCATAGTTACTCAATTGCTCGGCATGAACCTTTGGGATCATGTTGTATTTTTTTGCGGCAGAAAGGATCTCTATCGTTTCTTCTTTTGTAAAATAATTCTGTTCGCAAAACACATCGCAATAGTCAGCCAATTTTTCTTCCGCGATCTTGGGCATCATTTCATTGATGATAATGTCGATGTATTTTTTACGATCACCTTTTAAATTAGCAGGAACCGCATGTGCTCCCAGGAAGGTTGATTTGATAGTAAGTGGCGAGCGTTCTTTTAACTTTTTGATCACACGCAACATTTTTAGTTCAGTTTCTGTACTTAAACCATATCCGCTTTTGATTTCTACTGCGCCCGTACCTTGCCACATGATCTCGTTCAGGCGTTTTAAAGCGTTCTCAATCAATTCTTCTTCACTGGCATCAGCTAAGCGTTTCGCAGAGTTAAGTATGCCACCACCACGTTCAAATATCTGTTCGTAGCTTAATCCATTGATACGGTCAACAAATTCACCTTCTCTGCTTCCTGCATAAACAATGTGTGTATGACTGTCGCAATAACAAGGCATTACTATTTTGTCGCTAGCATCAATGATCGTCAGATTACTCCAATCGCTTATTCCTTCCCATTCTTCCATTTTTCCAAAACCAACAATGGTCTCGTTCTCAATAGCTAGCCAGGCATCGTTGATCGTATTCAGTTCTTTCATTTTAGATCCTTGCACTTTTAACTGCGGACTATCTTCTACTTGTACAAGTGATCTTATATTTTTTATCAGAATTCTCATGCGCTGAATTTTGCTTACGAATTTAATAATTAAATAGCTTTTTGATCTGTTAATATTCATAAAAAAAGCCCTGTAAATTACAGGGCTTTCATTTTATTTATTCACAGTGAATAATCGTTTTTTGTTCATTTGTTTTTGATCCGAAATACTCAGAACGTATGTTCCATTGGAAAGTGTGGAAAGATCGAGCTCAATTTTGTTTTCTCCCATGGTGGATGCAAAGCTTCTTACGCTGATCATGCGCCCCATCATGTCGTTTATCTGAACAGTTACAGCATCTTGTGTTTTGTTATTGTATACAACAGTTAAGTTAGAACTGCTAGGATTTGGATATAAATTGGTGATGTCCAAACTTGTAGCATTTGCAATTTCATTGATTCCTACCAATGCACAATTGTTCACGCAGGTACAATAGGTAGTTGTTGTAGCTATGGTTCCGGAATTTCCATCTATCCCTGTTACCGGATGTCCTGCATCACAAATATCGACATTGCTTCCTGTTGAGCCGATGGTTCCGGAGTTTAAGGATACTCCTGCAATGTTAAATCCTCCACAACTTGGTCCGGCCGGCCCCGCAATGATGGCCGAGTTATACCAGTCACGGCCTACAGTGATCATACAATTTCCAACATTAAAAGTTGCTCCGGTTGAGTTGTAAAAGTCTCGGTTAATCTTTGTATAAGCATTTGTTCCATTGGTATATGTACTGTTGTATGCATTCCCAATATCGAAGTTGACAGTTACGTTTCCATTGTTGTTGAACACACCAACAGAATCATATAAATAATCAGATGTGATATTCCCGGTATTGGTCGTTGTTGCTCCATCAGCCGTTGTAAATCGTTGGTTGGTCAATGTTCCGCTGTTGGTAAATGTGGATGAATTATCAATTACTAACAAGCTATCAATAGAAGCCGTTCCATCATTCATAAAATCTCCACTTTGGGAAACCATTAATTGATTGGTATTTATTGTTCCATAATTATTGAATGTACCTCCGGCAACCCAAAGGTTAGGTGAGTTGACAGCTCCTTCATTACAAAGTGTTCCACCGCTTGCAATGGTGATCAATCCCGAAACAGAACCGGTTGATGTGATGCATAATTTTTGTCCGGTAATAATAGTAATATTGCTTGAGTTCGCTGTGCTAATGGTTGTTGTGCAACCTCCACCGCATTGCGCATTAGCCTCTAATCCTATGGTTAGAAAACTTAGTAATAGTAGTGAGTAGTTTTTTTTCATGTTTTTTGTTTTATCTTAATAATGTTACAGAACCTTTTAGTTCAAAATATTCGCCTTTGGAATTTTTAAAGCGGACTAAATAGACATACACTCCAAATTCACTTTTATTCCCTTTGTATGTTCCATCCCATCCTTCCATGATATCAGTTGTATTGAATACTTTTAATCCCCAACGGTTGAACACAGTAAAGTCATAATCGGTAATATCAACAAATGTAGTTACAGGAATAAACACATTATTGAAGCCACCCGGCTTAAATGCATTTGGAATAAATATTTTGGGATCCTGATATGCTTCCGCTACATTAGAAAAAGCATTATCGTTGAATCCATAGGTGTTTCCCATTCCTTCTAATGCTTCTATGTAATAATTGAATACTCCTTGTCCGAATAACTGTCCTGAAATATCATCTACATAAACATTGTTATCTGATCCTGTAAAAGGAATATTGGCAATTGGAGTAGGGTCCAGTACTCCATCAATTCCTCTGTAAATATTGTATGACAATACATTCCCTTGCCATGTTTCATAATCACTCCAGTAGATCGTGTTAGTCATTGCTTCACTGTCACCCACAGCTCTAGTAAGAATCGTTTTTCCAATATTGGTTTCTATACCATCATAACCACAGCTATCGATGCTGATCACCTTGTAATAATAACTATTATCATCCACTCTTGCTGTTGCATCAAAATATACAACTGGCGTTGTGGCACTCGAAGGTGCCGTTCCTACTTGTGTGAATGTGATGTTGTCTAAAGAACGCATGATCTTGAATCCGAGTCCGCTTGTCGCCAGGTCTATATGACAACTCACTTCCACCTTGCTATCATCAATAACACTGGCTTTTCTCAAATAAATAAAGTTGGGTGGAATAGGAGTTGCTGAATAAAAGTTGATCCTGTTACTTGATGTTGTTTTTGTTCCGGAAGCATCAAATGCTTGTACTTTAAAATAATACATCATGCTCGGTGCTAATCCGGAGAGCGTGTGTGATGTTGTTCCTGCAGCAACTGTTGCTGCTAATGTGAACGGTCCGGTTAAGCTAGTTGTGGATGAATAAATTCTATAACCTGCTAAGCCGGATCCTAAAGAATTGGAATAAGCTGTCCAATTCAGAATAGCACTTCTGCTGCAAATATCAGGTGAAGCGGTAAGATAAATAGTGCTTAATGTTGATCCTAATGGACTTATGTTTCCGCAAGTATCGAACGCTGCTAGTCGATATTCTTCCGATACAGTACCTGCGTTAGATAGTAAATAGGTGTAATTCGTATTGTTTATCCCATAGACGGTGTCAATAGGTATCCAGGCTGTTCCATTGAACTGATACACAACATAGGCTTCCACATCTGCCGATGGATTTACATTCCAGCTCATTAAAGCATCGTTGTTATCATCCACACTCAATGTATCAAATGCTGGTATGGAAGGAACAATGATATTTTGAAACAATCCTCCTGAAATAGATGATACAGATGTACAGCCTGTTGTATCCGCTATTTCAACACGGAAGTTGATCGTAGCATTGCAGATATACACCGTATCAATAAAATTCAGATTATTGGTGCTACCTGTTGGTGTCCAAACTCCAGCAGGATATTCCTGATAAATGGTATATGTTCCTGTTGATGAACTGAGATTAGGAGTAGCGATCGCATTCCAGGTTAGAATAGCCGTTCCGTTTGCGGGATTGGTCACATTCAATAACATAGAACGGACCGTGTCTATTGCAGGTGAATAGACATTGCATCCTGACCGTGTTTTGATGCAATAATAGCGGGATGCCGTGTTTGCATTTGCTCCCACATGTGTGTAGGTGTTTTGTGTATGTGTAAAGATACTGTCCAATAATGTGTATGGGCCGGCTAATGCATTGGCTGTATAAATATGATAGCTGTTGAAACCTCCATCCGGATCGGGTGGTATCGACCAGGTAAGTGTTACATTTCCATTGGGCAGAACAGATACACATCTTGGTTGCGGACTTGGAACAATTGGTAATGACAACACTGTAATAGAAACGGTAGTAATATTCTCTGCCGGTGCAGGACAAAAATCATCGGTTACTTTGAATACAAAATTATAAGTATTCGATGCTGCATTGCATGTGGATGTGGTGGCAATATGATCACAGCTGGTTTGCCAATTAAAAGTTGTGTTTGCACTTGGTTGTCCATTAATTGGTGGAGTAGCGCTTAGTGTGGCGCAAGGAGGATTGGAACAGCCTGCTGAAGCATTCGTGAAATTAGTTCCGAACTGATTTCCGGATGCATTGATGCTTACCGTTTGAGGAGTGATCCCATCAGGGAGCAAGCCATTATCGTTTGCATTCAAGGTGAAATTAACAACATCGCCAGCTGTTACGGTATCCTGAAAACTGGTGAATGTTACCGTTGGAGGCAAGTTGGAGGAGCAAGGCAATAATACAACTTGTATCTCACGATAGATCTCCGCAACCAATTGTCCGCACTTCCAGGCTTGTACTCGTATCACTGTCACAAAATTTCCTTGTGTGAATGACGTAAAAGAGATCTCACCTGTTTGTGGATCGATGCTTGCAGGAATATTTGCTGCGTTTTGTGTAGTGCCGGGTAATGGACTGCTTAAGCTATAACCGTTAGAAAAAGGAACCAATCCGGGATCTACCGGAGGATTAAAACTTGTGGTTGAAATAAAATCATCCAATGGCGATGCAAATGAATAGGAAAGTGAATCAAGATCGGGGTCAAATGCATTGTGATTATAGGTGAAAGGATAACCCATACAAATAACTGTGCTTGGACTTTCTAAAAATATAGGTGAAGAATCAAAACAAGGATTCGCATTTTGTCCGTTAAAGGCATACATCACAGAGCGGATGGTCATACCAAAAGCACTGGGTGTTTGAATATTGCTCAATGAATTATTTCTGCAACAATCTTTATATGCAAATATCCATCCTGCCACAGGTGGCACGCCCGCTAAGGTAACGGGAGCAGACTGGTAAACATATTCCATAACAGCACCCATGAGTGGAGTAGGGTTGTTGGGCCATCCCGGTTGTGCTTCAGCAGCAGCGCAGGATATACTCGGGCCGGCTCCATTGCATTTTGGAGAAATATCTTTTGATGAAATTAAATTGATAGCAATAGAACTTACACTTGGATGATTAAATACATTGATATTTAAACTCGGAGCAGCAGTAGCTCCGTTACAATCGCGGTAGAGCTTCATGGTAAAGGTATACTGACCTGCTCCCAAACATTGCCAAGTGATCTCACCACCCATCAAATGGGAGGCATGTGATCTTCCTGTAAAGAAGGAAAGAAAGACAATGAATAGAAATACCTTTTTAAGCATTGTGGTAATAGTATTGACACTTATTTCTTACCGGCAACCAATTCGATCATGCTACTCTTGTCGAAATATTGATTCGCCAGATCTCTTATTTGAGATGCATTGATACTTTTGATCGTTGCAATATATCTGTCAAAATAATCGTATCCTAAACGATACTCCATGATGCCTCTGAAACGGTCTGCCATCGCAAATGGTCCGTCCACACTTCTCAGGAATGTTCCAAGCAGGTAATTTTTCACCAATTGCAATTCGCTCTCACTTACCAACTCTTCTCTTAAACGATCCATTTCAAAATAAATTTCATGGATGGCATTCTTGCAAACGTCAACACCTACTTCGGTTGAAATAAAGAAGTAACCGGAATTTTGTAAGGAAACCAATCCGGAGCCAATACCATAGGTATATCCTTTGTCCTCTCTGATGTTCGACATCAAGCGGGAACCAAAATAACCTCCATAAATGGTGTTCAATATTTGTAGGGATTGGTAGTCGGGATGTTTTTTGTTGAACAAAACCTTTCCGATGCGAATAGCAGATTGAAGCGCATCTGCTTTTAAGATCACTTCTTCTTTTTGCTCACTGGTTGTCACTGTTGTGTTGATCGGCTTCAGATCAGCAACTGCTTTCCAATCATCTTTGCCAAAATGATCCTCTAATAAAGTATAAACATCGTCATGGATCTTTCCTGCCAATATGATCTTACAATTGTTCGAAGTATAGGCTTTTCTGTAAAAATCGATCAAATGTTCTTTTTTGATGACATCAAAATCGGTTTCTTTTACATTGATACCATAGGGATGCTTAGATCCAAATAAGAGTTCTGTAAAGCGTTTCCTTGCAATATTAGCAACCTTTTGGTTGTTTACATGAAACTTTTGTTTTTTATTTTGAAGATGAATATCTAACTCTGTTTGAGGGAATGTCGCATCTTTAATGATCTGCTCAATGATGTGAAGCGTAGAGTGCAGATGTTTGTTTAGGGTGTACAAGGTAATGGTAGCGGAATCCTGTCCAACTCCCATTTCCAGAAAAGCTCCGTAATAATCAATAGCATCAGCAATTTGTGCTGCATTCATTTTTGTAGTGCCTTCTTCTATCATGGCATTTACAGTAGCTGCCTGTAATGGCATTTGCTGAAAATACATCCCAGCTGAAAAGATAAACTCAATTTTGATAAGTTCCTGGGTACCTGCATTTACAGCATAAACGGGAATATTATTCGACAAGCGTTTTTCGCTGGCATGGATCATTTCAATTTTTTCAACCGCATGGAATGCGGGTGCCGTTTTCCGGTCAAGTATTACGCTCATAGTTCTTGCTTAATTAATGTGTAAATATACGTATTTAATAGTGTTTTCGGAAACCTCAAAAACTTATTCACAATTTGAGCTTTTTTTCTTGTAGAGCATGTAAGTTTTTGTATTTTCGTTTTCGGTTTTTTAAATTATTAAATTATTTTAAAATTATGCATGTAGCAATAGCAGGAAACATTGGGTCGGGTAAAACCACACTTACTACTCTTTTAGCAAAGCACTATAAATGGCAGGCGCATTTTGAGGATGCAGA
>JAEUTU010000109.1 GCA_016786925.1 Bacteroidia bacterium | reverse complement strand
AAATAAGATCGGCTTGAATAAATAAATGCGAAATGAGGCCTATTCTTTTGAGAATTGAGTTTTTTTTGTAGTTTAGCCCTGGAAAATTGAATATTAACCATTAACGATAAAACCAAACACCATGTTATTAAACAAAAAATCGTTCGTACTTAAGAGTACAATGCTTATTGCAACAAGTATGCTATTTGTTGCTTGTGGTAGCGATACGCCAAAAGAAGAATTAACAGAAGAAGTAGCTGTTGACTCCACAGCAGTTGTGGAAGAAGAAACAGAAACAACTTCTTACTCACTTCCTTCTCCTTTGCAAATTGCTTCAATTTTCAAAAAATCAGGATTAAAATACAAAGATGGTGTTACCAGCTCTCAAAAAGATGTGGCGAAATACACTACTAACTTAAATAAAGCTTTGAATTTAGGTGTTTACAGTGCCGATCTTTCTTACTCGGTATTGAACAAACAAAATCAGGAAGCTATGAACTATATGAAACTATGCCGTCAGTTAGCTGATAACTTAGGTATGGGTTCTGTGTTTGATCAAGGAAACTTATCTGCACGTTTTGAGAAAAACTTAGGTAATGAAGATTCTTTAGCCTATATCATTGCTGAATTGCAAATGGTAACGGATATGTATTTGGATGAGAACAATCAACAACAAGTAACTTCTATTGTATTTGCAGGAGCTTGGGTAGAGAGTCTTTACATTGGTTCTAAAGTTTTTGAAAAATCAAAAAGCAAAGACTTGAACAGCAAATTAGCTGAGCAAATGACGATCCTTGAAAGCATTGTAAATGCATTAAAAGCAGAAGAGAAAAAAGATGCGAACATCACCGGATTGATCGCAGATATGGAATCGGTTAAAACGATCTATGATGGTTTAGAGTCTGTTAAAAAATTCAAAGAGTCAACTGATGAGAACGCTGAAGTAACACTAAGCGATGAAGAAGTAACTCAATTAACTAAGAAAATTGAAGAAGTACGTACTAAATTCATCAACGGTTAATAGTATCCATCTCAATTAATAGATCCAGAAATTATGAAAAAGATATATTTAATAGGACTTGTAGGATTAGCCGTAGTATTTGGCTTTACTACTATTCAAACTGCAGACAACTGCGATAAAAAAGGAATGACAGCTGCTTGTAAAAAGAAGTTGGAACCTTACAAATACGATAGTCAAAAATTCACGAAGATCAACTTCACTAAAAAGGCACAACAGCTGGAAGTGGAAGTTCCGATCTTTATTGGTGAAAAATACAGATTAGTATTCAACACTTCAGGATTACCAAAACCGGTAAACATTAGTGTTTATACAAAAGATAAAGAAGCAAAGAAACGTGAAGCTATTTACACGAACAAAGAAGTAAAAGCTGGAGAAACAGTATTGGTATTTGATGCTCCTCGTGCTCGTAAAATGTACATCGATTATGATGTTCCTGCTGACAGTACTGCTAGCCCAACATCAAAAGTATCGGGCTGTGTAGCATTTATGGTGGGATACAAATAATTTTGTAACTAAACCGTTTTATTTTCGTATAACGAATAAAAACGGTTTTATGAAAATTAAAAATCTTACTTCTATCATATTAATGGTTAGTGCATTCATTTGTGCTAACCATTTTTCTTTTGCACAAAATTGCAAAGCGAAAGACATTGTCAAAAAATCAAAGGACAATATCAAGAAACCATATAAGTACGATAGCTACGCCATCAGTGAATTCGTATTTTCTGATAAACCACAAAAAGTAGAAGTACAATTCACCGCTTTTCAGGGGCAAAAATACAAATTGGTGTTCTGTTCATCGGGTTTTGAAGAGGCTGTTACTTTAAACATTTATGATAAAAGTAATCGAGTAAAAAAAGGACGAAAAAAGATCTATGATAACAACCAGGGTATAGACAATAATTTCTGGTCGTTTGAACCTCCCAAATCAGGCAATTACTATATTGAATATGAATTACCGGCAAGTACTACCGGCAAAGAGAAAAAAGGCTGTGTAGTGATGTTGATCGGATTTATTGACAAAGGCGATAAAGACGAATAAAACCTGAAAGAAAAACATATCTTTGTACAAACCATAAGAAAGATATGTCAAGACTATTCGTTACACTCATTGTTACTTTTTTTCTTTCCATTCCCCACTCTTTGCTGGCACAGTGTAAGATCGCTGAGATCGTAAAGAACACCAAAACAAAGATCGAAAAGCCGTATATTTTTGATGGCTTTACAACCACCAACCTATCATTTACACAACAAAAACGAAGCGTTCGTTCTGAATTCATGGCCTTCAAAGGTCAGAAATACCGTTTGCATTTTTGCAGTTCGGAGTTTGAAGAAACCGTAAAAGTGGTGATCAAACAGGAACAGAAAAATGGTACACTGCTAGAAGTCTTTACCGGTTCCGTATCTGCCGCTAACACCTATTTCTCCTTCGATATCGAAAAACCGGGCACCTACTTCATCGATTTTGAAGTACCTGAACGTACCTTGGAAGTGGATCACAAAGAATGTGTGATCATGCTTAACAGTTACAAGACAAAATAAGCTTTTCTCCCCTTTGTAAACTGGCATAATAAAACTATATTTGCAGCCTTAAAAACCTGCGCCCGTTTGTTTGGGCGTTTGGAAAAAGAAAACACTATGATAAAAATTACCCTACCTGATGGTTCCGTTAGAGAATATGCAAAAGGAACCACTGCCCTTCAAATTGCTCAGTCAATTTCA
Organism: Bacteroidia bacterium; assembly: GCA_016786925.1. Classification (GTDB taxonomy): domain Bacteria; phylum Bacteroidota; class Bacteroidia; order 2-12-FULL-35-15; family 2-12-FULL-35-15; genus 2-12-FULL-35-15. The sequence continues at coordinate 19,521 of JAEUTU010000109.1, read as the reverse complement.
GAAGGATTAGCACGAAATGTATTATCGGCAAAAGTAAACGGAGAAGTTTGGGATGCAACACGCCCCATCCACACCGATGCTTCATTGGTATTATTAACGATCAATGATACAGAAGGAAAATCCACTTTATGGCATTCCTCTGCACACTTAATGGCAGAAGCTATTGAGGCGATCTATCCGGGAACAAAATTCGGGATCGGTCCACCCATCGAAAATGGTTTTTACTATGATATCGACTTAGGTGGAAAATCCTTGACACACGAAGATTTCAAAAAGATCGAAGATAAAATGTTGGATCTGGCTCGCCAGAACAATGCGTATATCCGTAAAGAAGTTTCTAAAGCGGATGCTATCTCCTATTTCAAAGAAAAAGGTGATGAATACAAGCTCGATCTTTTAGAGAATCTTGAAGATGGCTCTATTACCTTCTATGAACAAGGTCAGTTTACCGACCTTTGTCGCGGACCACACATTCCGAACACCGGCTTTATCAAGGCGGTGAAGTTGATGAATGTAGCGGGAGCGTATTGGAAAGGTGATGAAAAGAATAAAATGCTGACCCGTGTTTATGCGATCACATTTACTAAGCAAAAAGATCTGACCGACTATTTAGCCTTATTGGAAGAAGCAAAAAAACGCGATCACCGTAAGTTGGGTAAAGAGTTGGAATTATTTGCTTTCTCTGAAAATGTGGGGATGGGATTGCCATTGTGGTTACCGAAAGGAGCCATGTTGCGCGAGCGTTTGGTTCAGTTCTTACAAAAAGCACAGATCAAAGCCGGCTATTTACCTGTTGTAACACCGCATATTGGTAACAAGCGCTTGTACCAAACATCCGGACACTACGAGAAGTATGGTAAAGATTCCTTCCAGCCGATCTTAACACCGCATGAAGGAGAAGAATTTTTCCTAAAACCCATGAACTGTCCGCACCACTGCGAGATCTATAAAACAGCACCACGCTCTTACAAGGATCTACCGATCCGTTTTGCTGAGTTTGGAACGGTTTACCGCTACGAAATGGCGGGTGAGTTACACGGGTTAACCCGTGTGCGTGGATTTACTCAGGATGATGCCCATTTATTCTGTCGTCCCGACCAGGTAAAAGATGAGTTCTGCAAGGTGATCGACCTGGTGCTTTACGTATTTAAGGCATTGGATTTCAACGACTTTACAGCACAGATCTCATTACGTGATCCGGAAAATAAGACCAAATACATTGGTAGCGATGAAAATTGGGCTTTGGCTGAGCAGGCGATCATTGAATCGGCAGCAGAAAAAGGCTTAAAAACAGTGGTAGAGCTTGGAGAAGCAGCATTTTACGGTCCGAAACTCGATTTCATGGTAAAAGATGCGATCGGTAGAAAATGGCAATTAGGAACCATTCAGGTAGATTACAACCTACCGGAGCGTTTTGAGCTGGAATATACCGGTAGCGACAACCAAAAGCACCGTCCGGTGATGATCCACCGTGCACCATTCGGCTCTTTAGAGCGATTTGTGGCGGTTTTGATCGAACATTGTGCCGGAAAATTCCCATTATGGCTTACACCTGAGCAGATTGCGATCCTGCCGATCAGTGAAAAATATAACGATTACGCAAAAAAAGTTTTAGAATTACTAAAAAATTACGATATTCGCGGGCTCGTTGACGACCGGAATGAGAAGATCGGTAAAAAAATACGTGACACAGAATTACAAAAAGTGCCGTATATGCTGATTGTAGGGGAAAAGGAAGAGGCAGAGAATGTAGTTGCGGTTCGTAAACAAGGTGAAGGTGACCTTGGAAGCTTCTCGATAGAGGACTTTGCAAAGATCATCAATACTGAAATAGAGAACAGATTAAGTAAATTTTAAATAAAGTATAAATAAATTTTTAGGAGGAACTAGCTATAGCAGCGCCATTTAACAATAACAACAATCCGGCAAATAAATTCAATAAGCCGGCAGCACCTGCGGGACCTCGCCCAGACAACAGATTTGGAAGAGGTGGCAGAAGAGTAAAAGAAGAGCTTCACAGTATCAATGAAAAGATCAGAGCTCGTGAAGTACGTGTGGTAGGTGAAGGTATTGAACCGGGTGTATATCCAATTGCAAAAGCATTGGACATTGCACGTGAAGCAGGATTAGATCTTGTTGAGATCTCTCCAAATGCTGAACCGCCTGTTTGTAAGGTTATCGACTATAAAAAGTTTTTATACGATCAAAAGAAGAAACAAAAAGAATTAAAAGCGAAGGCTCAAAAAACGGTGATCAAAGAGATCCGTTTCGGTCCGCAAACAGATGATCACGATTTTAACTTCAAGAAAAATCACGCGATCAAATTTTTGCAAGATGGCTCAAAAGTAAAAGCGTTCGTATTCTTTAAAGGCCGCTCGATCGTGTTTAAAGAGCAAGGAGAAATTTTATTACTTCGCTTTGCTAATGAGTTGGAAGAATATGGTAAACCGGAACAATTACCATTATTAGAAGGAAAGAAAATGATCATGGTGATCGGACCAAAGAAAAAGTAAAAATTAAATTAACCATTATATAATTCAGCAAGATGCCAAAAATGAAAACAAATTCCAGTGCAAAGAAGAGATTCTCTTTAACTGGAACAGGTAAAGTAAAAAGAAAACATGCTTTCAAAAGTCATATCTTGACTAAAAAAACAACTAAATCAAAACGTGCTTTAACAAAAGCAGGATTAGTTGATAGTACAGATATGCCAAGAGTAAAAGCAATGTTGACGATCGGAAAATAATCCGTTCAACAAACGAAAATTACAGTTCATAAAAAATAAATATTAACCAGATAATCAGTTCAACAAGCGTCTGCCGACTGTCAGAACACTGCTTATCAAAACTAAAAAAAACAAGAAATGCCTAGATCGGTTAACTCGGTGGCTTCAAGAGCCAGAAGAAAAAAAGTCCTAAAACAAACAAGAGGTTATTGGGGCGCTCGTAAAAACGTTCTTACTATTGCTAAAAACGTTTTAGAAAAAGGTTTAACGTATGCATACCGCGACAGAAAACAGAAAAAACGTAATTTCCGTGCTATCTGGATCCAACGTATCAATGCAGGTGTTCGTCCTTACGGTTTATCTTACTCTCAATTCATGGGTAAAGTACACGCTAAAAATGTAAACTTGAACCGTAAAGTTCTTGCTGATTTAGCGATGAATCACCCTGAAGCGTTCAAAGCGATCGTTGAGTCAGTAAAATAGAATTGAACAACATTCTACTATAAAAAGGTTTCACACATGTGAAACCTTTTTTATTTACATTTGGATCATGAGCAAACGATACACTTCCCTACTCTATTTGTGCTTTCTGTTGTTTGCTATCCTATTCATTTTCCTTTCAGCGCACAGTCGCTTAGCAACAGATGATTATTATTTCATAGCCGATAGTCAAAAACACGGTCTATTGGAGCAAGTAGGTTTTCAATACATGAACTGGACCGGCCGGTATACCGCCACCCTGGCCATGAGTATATTTTATAATCTTTGGGGACTGGATCAATTACCCTACACCGCTCTTCCGCTTATATCTATCCTGCTGCTATTCCTTGGTGCATTTTTGCTAACGGATAAGTTATCCCTACAATTCTCCTTACAACTTGAATTAAAAGAGCGATTCATCATTACATGCTGTTTTGTTATGCTACTATTCTTCTTAAGCTACGATATTGGAGAATCGTGGTTTTGGTATTGTGGCTATAGCTCCTACTTATGGAGTATTATTGCTTTGATTTGGGGCACGTACTTTTTGTTGCACAAACAAAAACAGGTATTGAGAGGAACCTTAGCCACGTTTTGTTTTATTTACATTGGAGCAGCCTCTGAACTATATGCAGTGATCATTGGATTGATCTACACACTCTTCATCATCAGGATCATAAGATCCAAGAATACTAATCTTTCGCTGCCACACAAATGGAAATTATACAGCACCTACACCTTCTTTGGTATCGCATTTCTTGCCATGTTGCTAGCTCCGGGTAATTATTTAAGAGATCAATTATTTCCTGAACATTCTTTTTTTGGGTCGCTTGTTATTACAACAAAATCATTGATCAAATTATTTTTAGTGTTCCTTCCCTCCAAACTACCCTACTTATTAGCATTGGGAGTTCCGTTGCTACTGATAGGAATGAAAATAGGTAAACGAAAAGCGGCAATAGGTTCTTTCCGTTCATCGGCTAAAAAAACAAGCATCTTCACTGCGATCATCCTCCTGCTTTTTTTCTGGCTGACCGCCTTTGTAATGATGGAAACAGGTCCTGCCCGCGTACTCTTCTTTGTCTCCTTCATCATCAGCATCTATATAGGTTCTCTGTTCTTCTTGCTTGGATATTATCAAGTATTGCAATCAAAATTGCTGGCAATTCTTAAAATAGCATCAGTCTTGCTTCTCTTTACCATGCTATTGACACATCTGTATCAAGAAAGCAAAACCTCAAGCAACTATAGTTATAAAAACGATCAACGCATTGCTTTAATTAGATCATTGAATCAAAAAATACAGAAAGACACCATTATTTGCCTGCCTTTACTTCCACCAAGCGGCATGTTGTATTCAGCCGAGATCAGTAATGATACCAGCCATTTCACCAATAAAGAATTAAAGATGGGATACGACCTGAAATTTCATGTGGTAGTTAATCGATAAAAACTTATTTTTACAGAGAAATAACATCCATCTATGACAAAAATATTAGTCGCTACCGAAAAGCCTTTCGCAAAAATTGCGATTGAAGGAATAAAAAAAACAATTACTGAAGCAGGTTATGACATTGCTTTATTAGAAAACTATACCGACCCACAAGCACTTATCCAAGCTGTTGCTGATGCCGATGCCTTGATCATACGAAGCGACAAAGCAACGAAAGAAGTGATCGAAGCAGGAAAGAACTTAAAACTGATCGTTCGTGCCGGTGCAGGATATGACAATATTGATCTGGCAGCTGCTACTGCTAAAGGCATTGTAGCCATGAATACGCCCGGACAAAATTCAAATGCCGTTGCCGAGTTAACATTCGGTATGCTGATATTCATGGCAAGAGGAAATTTCAAAGGAGGATCAGGAACCGAATTAAAAGGGAAAAAAATAGGTATCCATGCCTATGGAAATGTGGGTAAAAACGTTGCCCGTATTGCTAAAGGCTTCGATATGGATGTATATGCCTTCGACCCATTCGTTCCAAGAGAAGTGATTGAAAAAGATGGTATCAAAGGCGTTGACTCTGTAGAAGAACTTTACAGCACCTGTCATTATATTTCTTTAAATATTCCTGCAACGGAGAAAACAAAGAATTCGATCAACCTGGAATTGCTTTCCAAAATGCCTGCAGGTGCTACTGTTATCAATACAGCCCGCAAAGAAGTGATCAATGAAGCCGAGTTGAAACAAGTGTTTGTGAACCGTCCCGATTTCAAATACATTTCCGACATTATGCCTGATTGTCACCAGGATCTTTTACAATTTGAAAACAGATATTACTGCACACCTAAAAAACAAGGTGCAGAAACTTCTGAAGCCAATATCAATGCAGGCTTAGCTGCTGCTAATCAAATTGTGAAGTTTTTTAAGAACGGAGATAAAACATTTCAAGTTAACAAATAAGAATGGCTACCATTATTCCATTTAAAGCGATCCGTCCTGCAAAGGATAAAGTACATTTGGTCGCATCCCGCTCTGTTGACGGATACAACAAAACCGAATTGCATGATAAATTGCATGGCAATCCCTATACATTTTTGCATGTGATCAGTCCGGATTTTAATGATGGAAAGAAAACCAAACCCGGCTCCCCTGCCCGCTTGCAAAAGGTAAAAGCACAATACCTTAAATTTATTGAAGAAGAAGTATTTGTAAATGATACACAACCGGGATACTATGTTTATCAGCAATTCAAAGACGGGAACATCTATACCGGTATTATTGGCTGTAGCAGTATCGATGATTATTTCAATGGAGTGATCAAGATCCATGAACAAACACTTACGGAGCGTGAAGAAAAATTAAAAGAATATTTAGAGGTGTGTGATTTCAATGCAGAGCCTGTTCTTTTCAGCTATCCCAACGATAAAACGATCGATCAGATAACAGCAGATACGATCAAAACAGAACCGGTTTATGATTTTACAACAACCGATAGAGTTCGACATAAGCTGTGGGTCCTGAATAAAAAAGAAACCGTAGCAACCATACAAGAACGCTTTTCGAAGATCCCTGCCGTGTATATTGCAGATGGACACCATCGTTCTGCTTCCTCAGCTTTATTAGGAAAATCGAGAAGAGAAAAAAATCCAAACTATACAGGTAAAGAGCCTTACAACTTTTATTTAGGTGTATTCTTTCCGGAAACACAATTAAAGATCTTTGATTTTAATCGTGTGGTGAAGGATCTGAATGGAATGAATTCCGATGCATTCTTAAAACGGTTAAAAGAAAAGTTTGACGTTAAATTGATCGGTGAACAGGAATACAAGCCAAACAAAAAACACAATTTCAGCATGTATCTGGATGGCAACTGGTATTCATTGGATGCAAAAAAAGAGATCATACATAATGATGAACCGGTTGGCAGTTTGGATGCCACCATCCTTACCGACCATATCCTTTCCCCTATTCTGAATATTCACGATCTGAAAACCGATAAACGCATTGGCTTTGTTTCCGGCATCAAGGGAATGAAAGAATTAAAGAATCAGGTGGACAAATGGAACTTTACTGTAGCATTTGGTTTATTTCCGGTGGAAATGGAACAATTGAAACACATTGCCGATACCAACAGTATTATGCCACCAAAGACTACCTGGGTGGAACCTAAAATGAGAAGTGGCTTGGTGATCTATAGCTTATCCGAATAATGTCGATCGCAGAGAATTTACATCATATCCAATCGGCCTTGCCTGCGCATGTGACGCTTATTGCTGTTACCAAAACACATCCTGTGGATAAACTCATGGAAGTATACAAGGCAGGACATAAGATCTTTGGTGAAAATAAAGTGCAGGAGATGTGCGAAAAAGCGGAGCTATTGCCAAAAGATATTGAATGGCACCTGATCGGTCATTTGCAAAGTAATAAAGTGAAATACATTGCTCCTTTTGTAGCAATGATCCATTCGGTTGACAGTCTTAAACTACTGCAAGAGATCAACAAACAAGCACAAAAGAATGGCCGTGTGATCCCTTGTTTACTTCAGATCTATATTGCAAAAGAAGATACCAAATTTGGATTATCATTTGAAGAGGCGAAAGAGCTGATCGCTTCCGAAGCATTTCAACAACTTCAAAACATTAAAATCCTTGGATTGATGGGAATGGCAAGTAATACGGATGATCAAACAATTGTAAAAAATGAATTCCGTTCCTTAAAGTCTTTTTTTGATGAGCAGCAAAAACACCATGCAGCTAATTTCGATCTTTCCATTTTAAGTATGGGAATGAGTTCCGACTATCCTTTAGCCATTGAATGCGGCTCTACGATGATCCGTGTGGGTAGCTCTATTTTCGGGCAACGGAATTATCTGTAGGCCGGCCCGGCAATCCACCCCACGATCGACATTCTATTTCCTTTTGTAACGGGTAATACTCTGTGTAATGCAAATGAAGGAAAGATAATAGCAGTCCCTTTTTCTTTTGGAGCAGTAACAATATTCTGGTTGATCATAAATTGCAACTCTCCTCCTTCATATTCAACCGCATCCGACAATTGCACACTGATACTCAATTTTCTATTGGAGATATCACCTGCTCCGAAATCCATGTGCCATTCAAAAAAATCATTGTCGCTATAATTCGCCAATTGCAATTCGGTTTGAAAACCTAAAATATCAAACTTATACCGGTTGGTATTTGCCTGGATGGAAGCCATGCCCAAACGATCATAGATCCAATCATTCTCACCGGGTTTGATGAACATGATCTTTGACTTACGTAATTCATCACGCGATAATTCATTCCCTGCCAAATTCACGGAAGCCTGTTTGAAATTCTCTTCACTCCAGAGCGAACGGATCGTACTTACTTCCTGTTCATTGAACAAACCTTTATACCAAACATAATCGGCAAATTCATAATTATACTCCCGATGGCGCTTGATCGGAGGCAATGTGCGAAAGGATTTAACTACCGGCATAAGTCAATGATTGATGATTAAAGATACAAAAAAAGGAATCCGAAGATTCCTTTTCAATATTAGTACTTATATTTTTTAAACTCTACCTACTTGTTTCAAATGCACTACATGGGAACGAACAGCAGCCATAACAGTTGGGAATTCCATATAGTTGACACCAAACTGTTCGCAGGTCTCTTTTACCAATTGATGGATCTTAGGATAGTGAATGTGACTGATACGAGGGAACAAATGGTGCTCCACCTGAAAGTTCAATCCACCGGTGAACCAGGAAACGATCTTACTTTTTGTAGCAAAATCGGCTGTTGTTTGAATTTGGTGCACTGCCCACTCGGTATCTACTTTATGATTATCAGATGTAGGGGTTTCAAATGCAGCATCCTGAACAACGTGTGCCAATTGGAATACCACCGCAATAACAAACCCGCATACAAATGATACCACTAAATAACCAATAAGCGTTGGTAACCAACCAGTCATAAATATCGGTAATACAATAAAAGCACCGATATAAAGAATTTTACTTACCCAGAAAATGACATGCTCTTTCACATCCATTTTACGGAAAGGTGTCTCACCTATCTTACCGGTGAAGTATTTTCTGAAATCCTGAACGAATATCCATAATAGGTAGGTCAAACCATACAAGCCAATCCAATAGATATGTTGAAAGCGGTGATACCAGTATTTCTTCTGATCGCTATGAACACGGATCCAAGGTTTGATATCGATATCATCATCCATACCTTCAATATTCGTGAAAGAGTGATGGTTGACATTGTGTTTGTATTTCCATAGATACACACTTCCACCCATGGCATTCAGTGAATAGCCCATCAGGTCGTTTACCCATTCTTTGGTTGAGAAACTACCATGAGCACCATCGTGCATGGTATTAAATCCAATCCCGGCAAGGGTTAATCCCAATATAGCACATAGTACAAGGGAAATCCAGATGTTCGGTGTGAAGAAAACTAAAATGGTGTATAAAGAGATGGCGGTGAGGGAGAGAATGATCGTTTTCAGATACAATTTGAAGTTCCCTGTCTCTTTGATGTCGTTTGATTTGAAATAGTTATCTACTTTTTCTTTTAGTGCATTAAAAAAAACACTGTTTTTGTTGTTAAAGCTTACTCGTTGCATTCAATTAATTTTGGTAATGCACGAAGATAATCATTAAAAGGCGTTTTTCATTGTTAAATTTTCAAAAAACACCTGTTAAAAACTATTTACTTTTAGCTTTCAGTGACCATGTAAAAATGAACTCAGCTACTGTATCTCCCGATTCATCTGTCCCTACGGAGCGCAGGTCGGTTGTTATCCCCTCACCTGTTTGTTTGGTTTGCGCAATAATGGAAGCAATATGATTTCCGTCATTGCAAGTAAAAGTGATCTTGCCGGTAGCTTTTTTTGTATAGACAGCCGAATTTTTTACAATCAGCATAGAGATCGCAGGCTGTGATTCATAGGTATGATTCATGACCAATAAGCCGGTGCTCATTTCGGCTGCCATCGACTGGCAGGCAAAATACATGGAGCGAAAAGGATTCTGTGTTAACCAACGGTATTTGATCGTAACAACAGCTGTATCATCCGTAAGTGAGCGGGTACGGACACCTGCAATAAAAGCCATTGGCAATTTGCTCAGAAGAAATGTTCTGAATAGAAACGAATTATTCACCAGCTTTTTAAATTTTGTAGAGCTCATTTTCCTGTCGCTATTATCATATATTTGTAATAAGGTCAAATTTAAAATCTAAAAATGAAAAAACTATCATTCATCATCATATTATTTTCAATTGCTACACGATCATTCTCACAAACGGCTACCATAAGAGGAATGTATGTGGATGGTTTCTCTACTATACTTGGAAACGTGCAGCAGGAAGACAGCTTATTGAATTATGCACAGGACAACAGCTTCAACTATCTGGCTCTATATGACCTATGGCCGGTTCATGTGGCACATAATCTTACCAACACCAGTTCATCCGCCATACTGGCTAATTTTATTCAAAAAGCAAAACAACAATACAACATACTTCAACTAGGTGCTGTCGGAGAAAATTATTTCTTTTTCAATAATGTGATCAATGTGTATAACCAGCAACATAGCAACCCTTTGCAAAAGTTTGATGTTTACAATGTAGAATTTGAATTTTGGAATACTACAACCGTATCATCAGGAAATTATTATTGCACCACTTATTTACAGCCGGGAGCTTATTCATGCGATACATCAGGAGCCTTTGCTTACTATAAGACCTTGATCCGTCAGGTTGACTCGCTTGCTAATGCAAATGGGGTGATGAGTGAGTTGTATGTGGGATGGTTCAATCAGGGACAAGCCATTGCCATTGGAAATTCCATTGACAGGATCTTATTGCATGATTATATCAGCAATTATTCAGGGATCTACAGCTATGTCAGAACACGCTTACAATACCTCGCTGCAAGAAATATTCTTACTCAGGTGATCCCCATCTTTTCAGCCGAACCTTCCTTTATGGGACCATGGCTAAATTCAAATCCTATACAACAGGCATATAACGATGTTGCTACGGGATTAAGCAATGAAACAGGAAGCTGGAAACAATATATTGATCTGAAAGGATATCAATGGTTTGCATACAGCTTTATGCCGCCAAGTCCGGTACTAACAGGTATAGATGATACTCAGGCAGAAAATATAACGGTATATCCTAATCCTTCAACTGGTAACATCTCTATCCAGTTAAAAGAATCAAACGATCACAAAGTGATCCTGTATAACATGTTCGGACAGAAGATGCATGAATCGGAATACAAGCAAACGGAAATGATCCATATCGATATCCATCATTTGTCTGCCGGCACCTACCTGTGCCGCATTCAAACGGGAGATCAATTAATAACAAAAAGAATATTGATCACTAAGTAAGCGGAAATGTGATACCGGCAATTCGACTTGCTTCTGCAAAAGCAGCTTCATCGATACCCGACTGGATCTTATGTTTATTCAAATAAGCCAACACATTTTCTGTAGGCATATTCCCTGTTAGTTTATCAGTCGCCATCGGACAACCACCGTATCCTTTAATAGCGCTATCAAATCTGCGGCAACCGCTGGTATAAGCTGCATGTACTTTTTCTTCCCAGGTATCAGGAGTGGTATGCAAATGTGCACCTATTTCTACTCCCGGAAATTCAGGGATCAACTTAGAAAACAAATAGGAAATATTCTGTGGGTTAGACACACCGATCGTATCGCTCAAAGCGATGATCTTCACCCCCATTTGCGCTAAACGTTTAGTCCATGCCACTGCCACATCACTACTCCACTCATCGCCATAAGGATTTCCAAAGGCCATGGAAATATATACAACTAATTCTTTTTTATTTCTAACACAAAGGTCTTGTATCTCTTCTACACGGGTTAGAGATTCAGCAATCGATGAGTTGGTATTGCGTTGTTGGAATGTTTCTGAAATGGAAAATGGAAATCCCAAATAACTGATCTCTTCAAACTCCACAGCATCCTGTGCACCACGAGTATTGGCAATGATGGCCAATAACTTGGAGCGGGTGTTGCTAAGATCCAATTGATCCAATACCAGCGCTGTATCACGCATTTGAGGGATAGCTTTTGGAGAGACAAAACTTCCAAAATCAACGGTATCAAAACCACATTTTAAAATAGAATTGATATAGGCTACTTTTTTATCTGTATCAATAAAATCGTGTATGCCTTGCATGGCATCACGTGGGCATTCAATAAGTTTGATGTTGGATGACGGATGTTGGATGTTCGTTGACATATATCTTAAACTTTTTATAAAAAAGAAAAATAATTCTACTTAATTGACTTTAATAAGGCTTGTAACTTAGCAAATAGCTTCATCCCAAGCTCCTCAAATTTAGGACAAACAGGATCGTTTGCATCTAAATAATTCCTTCTTTTTATTAACACATAACAAGCATAAACTTCAATATAGGATCTAATTGCAATTCTTAAAAATTTCGCAAATTCAATACTGGATGCATTCGTAGAACCTTCTGCTATATTAAGCGAAACTGATGTAACAGCTCTTCTAATTTGGGACGATAAATTAAATTGTTCTGATGAAGGTAACTTTCTATCAATCTCATATACTAAATCAGATAATTCAAGAGACAGTTGCCACACTTCTAATTTTTCAAACTTATACTCTTGCTTCATCAAAAACATTTTACAGGATAACACCTCTGACGTCAAACCTCTATCGTCACGACATCTTTAAGATTTCTTTATTAATTCTTTTTACAATTCCCGGTCCTTCATAAATGAATCCGGTGTAGATCTGTACAAGACTCGCCCCTGCTTTTAATTTCTCTATTGCATCGGCACCTGTGTGAATGCCTCCTACCGCAATGATCGGGAATGCTCCTTTTGATCGATCAGCTAAGTATTTTACGACTTCTGTTGATCTTTTGGTCAAAGGTTTTCCACTCAATCCTCCTGCTCCTATCGCATCAATACGCTCTTTTGATGTTTTTAATCCATCTCTTGAAATGGTCGTGTTGGTTGCGATCAATCCATCGATCTTTGTTTCATTCACGATATCTACAATATCATCCAATTGCTCATTTGTCAGATCCGGTGCGATCTTTAGGAGAATAGGTTTCGGATGCTGTTTTTTTGCATTCAGCATTTTTACGTGCTTTAACAATGCTGTTAGTGGCTCCTTATCTTGTAATGCTCTTAAATTAGGTGTATTGGGCGAACTTACATTCACTACAAAATAATCGACATGGTCGAACAAGGCCTCAAAACATTTCTCATAGTCGCTGATCGCCTCTTCATTTGGAGTCACCTTGTTTTTACCAATATTGCCTCCGATGATCAACTTTGAACTTCTATTCTTTAAACGTTCAACAGCTTCAGCCACTCCACCATTGTTGAATCCCATACGGTTGATCACCGCTTCATCTTCCGGCAAACGGAACATACGGGGCTTTTCATTGCCCGGTTGTGCTTTCGGAGTAAGCGTTCCTATTTCAATGAATCCAAAACCATAGTTGCCTAATTCTTCATACAACTTCGCATCTTTGTCAAATCCTGCAGCTAATCCAACAGGATTGGGGAATGTTAATCCGAATAGCTTTCTTTCCAAACGTTTGTCATTTACAACATAGCATGCTCTTGTTATAGCAGAGACACCGGGAATGGCAGAGAAAAATTTAATTGTTTTAAAAACTATATGATGGATCGTTTCGGGTTGAAACAGAAAAAAGATAGGCTTGATCAGTAACTTATACATACATTCAATTTTACGCTACAAATTTACAGTTTTAGAATGGGATTATTAAAAAAAATCCCCCTTCCGGTTTGAAAGAGGGATCTGAATTTTATTTTGGAGGAGCCGGAGGAGCGTTGCAGCCTTCGGCTAACTGCTTGGCATCGTCCAATCCAAGTGCTGCTGCTTTTTTAAAGTCTTTACAGGCAGAACCATCTTTCGCATCCTGAGTTACCAGACCTCTTTTATAATAGGCATTCCCATCATCCGGTTTAATACGGATACATTCTGAATAATCGTACACTGCCGATCTGAATTTTTGCATCCCTTCACAAGAATAGGCACGTGCCATAAAAGCATCGTAATTATTCGGTTCCAGACGGATCACAAATGAAAAATCATTGAATGCCAACACAAAGTTTTCGGAAGCATTATAAGCCAATCCTCGCAAGTATAACACCTGAACAGTATCATTCTTGATTTTTAATGCTTTGTCGTAATCGCTGATCGCTTTTGCATATTTTTTCAATTGCACATTGCATTTTCCACGTTTAATGAAGGCATCAAAGGATTCCTTATTTAATTGAACAGCAGAAGTATAATCTGCTAATGCTCCATTATAATCTTTTGCATCAAACTTGGCATCCCCAGCTGTAACGAATGCTTTTGCGATATCGGAACAAGCATTCTTGTCGAACAACTCTTTTGCTTTCGCATTTCCTGCAGTAGCAGCTTTTTTGAGATCCAAACAGCCTTTATCTTTCACACCTTTTCCAATTAAAACGATCCCACGCTGACAAAGTGCATCGGCATATTTCGGGTCGATCGCGATCGCTTTTTCATAATCAGCCAATGCTTCTTCATTCTTACTTAATCCTTCATAAGCCATTCCTCTGCCATAATAAGGTATAGCCAGATCATGGTTATACACAAATCCATCCGGCATATCGGAAGTGGTACGCTGAAATTCGTTGAGTGTACCATACTTCTTCATTTTATCCAAATAGGCTGTTACCACCTGGTCGTTTAATTTGATAGCATTGGAAAAATCCTGTTCGGCACCGGCAAAATTGCCTGCAGCAAGCTTGGTATTACCATTCTTGATCAGGTCGGGTAAACTTTGAGCTGAAACGGTTAAAGAAGCAACTAAAAAAGCAAAAGAGAATAGTTTTTTCATAATTGGATCGTTCTGTTTTATTCTTTGAACAAATGTAATCAATAAATTGAGGGGATAAAACAGCATTTAGATATTAACAATCAATGAAATATCACATCTAAATCTGTTTTTGGTTTGGAAACAGGCTTTTGAGCGACAGAAAAAGAAAATTGCTCTATCGGTAAAAAATAGTTCTTTGTCGAAAAAAAAATGTAATTTAGTTGAAACTTTTAGGAAACATTGCCGTATAGTTATCGGTTCAAAAGAATAATATCACTTATACATACCTTATATGAGACAGCTAAAAATATCGAAACAGGTTACAAACAGGGAAACAGCTTCATTAGATAAGTACTTACAGGAGATCGGGAAAGTAGATTTGATCACGGCAGATGAAGAGGTGGAATTAGCAAGAAAGATCAGAGCAGGAGATCAATTAGCATTAGAAAAATTGACCAAAGCCAATTTACGTTTCGTGGTTTCGGTTTCCAAACAATATCAAAATCAAGGACTTAGCTTACCCGATTTGATCAATGAAGGAAATTTGGGTTTGATCAAGGCGGCACAACGTTTTGATGAAACACGTGGTTTCAAATTCATTTCTTATGCAGTATGGTGGATCCGTCAGTCGATCCTTCAGGCTTTGGCTGAACAATCACGTATCGTGCGTTTACCATTAAACAAGATCGGTTCTATCAACAAGATCAATAAAACATTCTCCAAATTAGAACAGGAATTTGAGCGTGAGCCAAGTGCTGAAGAAATTGCCCAAATGCTGGACATTTCGGAGTCGGATGTAAAAGAATCCATGAAAAATACCGGTCGCCACGTATCCATGGATGCTCCTTTGGCAACAGGTGATGACAATGCCGGTAGCATGTACGATGTAATGGAAAGTGATGATAGTCCAAGTCCTGAAAATGGCTTATTACACGAATCATTGCGCAGAGAGATCGAGCGTGCTTTACATACACTTACATCACGCGAGGCGGATGTGGTTCGTTTATACTTCGGTTTAGGTGGAGAACATGCCATGACATTGGAAGAGATCGGTGAAAAATTTGACCTTACACGTGAGCGTGTTCGTCAGATCAAAGAAAAAGCTATCCGTAGATTAAAACATACTTCCAGAAGTAAGATCTTAAAAACCTATTTAGGATAATTTTAATAGTTTGTGATTAAAATTTTAAGCGCGGGAAAAACTGTGTTTTTCCCGCGCTTTTTTTGTAACTTCGCAGCAATTATTCAATACGTTTAAGCTTATGAGCCATTTAATTGCACCTTCCATCCTATCCGCTGATTTTGCTAATATTCAACGCGATGTAGAAATGATCAATAAAAGTGAGGCCGACTGGTTTCATGTGGATATCATGGATGGAATGTTTGTACCCAACATATCCTTCGGATTTCCTGTTATCAAGGCGATCAAAAAACATGCAACCAAGCCTTTGGATGTACATTTGATGATCGAAGATCCTGACAGATATTTACAAACATTCAAGGATGCCGGAGCAGATATCCTAACTGTACATTTAGAAGCCTGCACACATTTGCACAGAACGGTTCAAGCCATCAAAGCCTTGGGTATGAAAGCCGGTGTTGCCATCAACCCGCATACCTCGGTAAACTTGCTTATTGATATCATTTCCGATATCGATCTGGTATGTGTGATGAGTGTGAACCCAGGTTTTGGAGGACAAAATTTTATTGAGAATACTTACCATAAGATCAGCGACTTAAGAGAAATTATCAGAACTAAAAAATCAAGTGCTTTGATCGAGATCGATGGCGGTGTGGATATGAATAATTACAAAAAACTGGTGAATACCGGAGCCAATGTGTTGGTTGCTGGGAACACCGTTTTCTCTTCTACCGATCCCAACAAAACGATCAGCGATCTAAAAAAGATATAATAAACATTTTCTCATTTCCTCTGTTCATAATTCCGTATGAAACAAAAAGCAATTGTAATAGGTGGTGGTTTCGCAGGATTATCTGCTGCTGCCTATCTTGCAAAAGACGGATATGATGTGAGTCTGTTCGAAAAGAACGAACAAATTGGCGGCCGGGCAAGAAAACTGGAAATAGATGGTTTTACATTCGATATGGGACCCAGCTGGTACTGGATGCCCGATGTATTCGATAATTTCTTCAAAGACTTTGGATCAAGTGTAAAAGATCATTACGACCTGGTACGATTAGATCCTTCCTATGCGGTATTCTATGGAAAAGATGATGTATTCCGTATTCCTGCTAATCTGAATGAGTTTTATCAATTGTTTGAAAAACACGAACCGGGAAGCAGCGAGAAGCTGAGAAAATTTTTAAAAGATGCTGAATATAAGTATGAGGTAAGTATGACTGATTTTGTTCACAAACCTAGTCTGTCGATCCTTGAGTTCATGGATTTCCGCATCCTGAATGCTGCTCTTAAAATGGATCTGTTCAAATCCATTAGCAAATACATCAAAGCCAATTTTAAGAATCCGAAATTGGTTCAATTACTAGAATTCCCTGTATTATTCTTAGGTGCAAAACCAAATGAAACGCCTGCTTTGTACAGCATGATGAATTATGCCGACATTGTTCTAGGAACCTGGTACCCGATGGGTGGTATGGTAAAGATTGTGGAGGCTATGGTGAATATTGCCAAACAACAAGGAGTGGATATAAGAACTGCAGAGAATGTTGAAAAGATCATTGTGGAGAATGGAAGGGCTACAGGCATCATTTCCAATGGTAAAACATATAAAGCCGATGTAGTTGTTGGTGCTGCCGACTATCATCACATCGAACAAAAATTACTTGCTGCTGAACAACGAAATTATTCGCAGGATTATTGGAAGTCGCGCAAAATGGCACCTTCCTGCTTAATGTATTATATTGGCATCGATAAACGGATTGACGGTCTGGAGCATCACAACTTGTTCTTTGATGCCCCATTTGACATACATGCGGAAGAGATCTACGATCGACCGCAATGGCCAAGCAATCCACTCTTCTACTCCACGTGTGCAGCGAAGACCGATGCATCTGTTGCTCCGGCAGGTAAAGAGAATTTAGTACTCCTGATCCCTATCGCTGTTGATATAGAAGATTCGGAAGCGATCAGAGAAAAGTATTATAACATCATGATGGACCGTCTGGAATATTTGACCGGACAAAGCATCAAACAGCATGTGATCGTGAAGAAGAGTTTTGCCATCAATGATTTCAAAAAAGATTACAACTCATTCGGAGGAAATGCTTACGGACTAGCCAACACGTTGAAACAAACAGCTATTCTGAAACCGGCACTTAAAAACAAGAAGGTGAAAAACTTGTATTATGCAGGTCAGCTAACAGTGCCTGGTCCGGGAGTGCCGCCATCTATTATTTCAGGCAAGATAGTTGCCAAAGAGATCATTAAAAACAAACTACGCTAAATATGAAAGATCTATATAACGATGTTTGTTATAAATGCAGCAAACTGGTCACCAATAACTACAGCACCTCCTTTTCCTTAGGTGTAAGTGTTTTGCACCGTGATTTCAGAATGCCTATTCATGCCATCTATGGCTTTGTGCGCTTTGCGGATGAGATCGTAGATAGCTTTCACAACCATAACAAAAAAGAATTACTCGAGCGTTTTATCAAAGATACACACGATGCGATCGATCAAAAGATCAGTTTAAATCCTATTCTGCATAGCTTTCAGGACACTGTCAACACTTACAACATTGACATAGAGCTGATAGATACCTTTTTGGCTAGCATGGAAATGGATCTGGATAAAACAAAATACAATCAGGAAGGGTACGAAAAATACATTCTAGGATCAGCGGAGGTGGTTGGATTGATGTGTTTGAAGATCTTTGTTGAAGGAAATGAGCAGCAATATCAGGAATTGAAGCCCGATGCTATGAAATTAGGATCAGCCTTTCAAAAGATCAACTTCCTGCGCGATCTACAAGCCGATGTACAAACACTGGGGCGCTCCTATTTCCCGGGATTTGATGTAAGCAACTTCAACACCAAGACAAAAAAAGAAATTGAAGCAGACATTCAAAAAGACTTTGATGCCGGATTGAGAGGTATCAAAAAGTTACCGAAGAAAGCACGCTTAGGGGTTTATTTGGCTTACATCTATTATGTTTCTTTATTCAAAAAGATACAGCATACCGCACCTGAACATGTTATCAGTTCGCGCATCCGTATCCCTGATTCAAAAAAATACATGCTCTTTTTAGGCGCTTATTTCAAACATAGCTTTAATATGATCTAATGAAACGTATTGTTCTTATATCCATATTACTGCTTTCATTTGTACAGTTCCTATCTGCGCAAAATGTTTCTATTGAGGCTTTGCGAAAGGACTATGGAAAAGTTCGAAAGGACAGTGTGTCCTGCGCCAAAGTGTATGCGAAGGTAAAAAAGAGTAGCAGTCAGGATAACACCATCAATGCCTATAAAGGAGCCATCATTGCCTCCATGGCCAATTACTCCAAAGTAAAGGAAGAAAAGATCGGACTATTTAAAGAAGGGAAACAATTACTTGAAAAAGCGATCGCAAGTGATAACACCAATATCGAGCTTCGCTTTTTAAGAATGACAATACAAACCAATTGTCCGAAAGCATTGGGATACCACAAGGAAATTGAAAGCGATAAAAAACTTATCCTCTCTAAACTTTCCTCCATAAAAGATCCTGCATTAAAGAATATGATGAGTGAATTCCTACTGGATTCCAAGTTTGTTTCGGAGAAAGAAAAATCAGAACTAAAAGGCTAAAGAATGGCGATGACATTTACCAAAAATCAAATCGCTCCTGCTCTTCTCATTCTATTTCATGTTGTAGGTGTGGCCGGACTTTTAAGTCCGTACAAAGAGCTTGTGCTACAACTCACCCCTGTTAATCTTATCCTGAGTACCGTGCTGCTCCTTTCCTTACAAGTAGAATACAATCGTTCCTTTTGGCTATTTTGTCTGATTATTTTTT
>JAEUTU010000081.1 GCA_016786925.1 Bacteroidia bacterium | reverse complement strand
CATCGACTGGACTGTTCAAGGAAATTATGTACAAAAGAATGATCTAATGATCATCGACTTGTTAGCACAAAATGACTGGAAACGTCCGATCTATTTTGCTGCAACAGCTCCTGCCAGCTCTTACTTGAACCTAGCTCCTTATTTGCAATTGGAAGGATTGGCTTACCGCTTGGTGCCTATCAAACAATCCGCTGCTGAGCAACAACAGGAAACACGTATTGCAACGGATGTGATGTATAACAACATTATGACCAAGTTCACTTGGGGTGGAATGGAAAACAAAGAGGTGTTTCTGGACGATGTGTTTGTACGTTCTTGCGCATTGAACATCCGTCAACGTGTAGCTGCTTTAGCATCGGCATTAGCTGCTGAAGGCAAAAATGATAAGGCTATCAAAGTATTGGATAAATGCTTAGAAGTTACACCTGAAGAAAATGTACCATACGATGGAACAATCTTCTCCATTGCGATTGCATACTATCAGGCTGGTGCAGATAAAAAAGGAAATGAATTGAGCACTAAATTGTTCGACAACTTTGAGAAGAACATGGCTTACTATGGTTCATTCAAAGGAAGAGACAGAACAGCTTTCGGTCCGGATATCGACAGAACACAAGAGATCATGGAACGTTTGATCTACTTCACAGATATGTTCAAACAAGCTGAACTTTCAAAACAATTGGAAGCACGCTATTTGAAAATATTACAAGCCTATGGCTTATCCCCTAAAATGGGTGGAGAATAAGATAAACACTTTTAATCATAAAAAAACGCACAACAATAGTTGTGCGTTTTTTTATTGGATCGTTTCAAAAACATATCCTTCACTCAAAGCATGTTCAATAAACTTTGGTAAAGCATATTGCAGATTGTTCCATGCTTTCCGGTTATCATGAAACACAATGATGGAACCATTTCTATAATTCGTCAGCACATTGCCCAAACATTTTTCAGGACTCGTATTCTTATCATAGTCGCCACTTAACACATCCCACATAATGATCTTGTAATGATTCAAAATGGTTTTGTATTGCGTGTTCTTCATTTTACCATACGGTGGGCGAAATAAAAACGATGATGTAATATCTTTTGCTTTTGCAATGTTCTTGTAATAATCAGTTGAATGCGTCTTCCAGCCATTCAAATGATTATAAGTATGATTACCTACCGCATGACCATCTGATTTTATCCTATCGAAAATAGCAGAATGCTTCTCCACATTATCGCCCACACAAAAAAAAGTTGCTTTGATCTTATACTGCTGAAGTACATCCAGTACCCAAGGTGTGATCTCGGGAATTGGTCCATCATCAAAACTCAGAAAAAGTTTTTTTTCTATTTCTTCCATTCTCCAAATTGCTTTGGGGTAAATGGATTTGATCAAATAACTTGGACGTACCAGATACATACAGCAAAAATACAATATAATTTTATCTAATTCCTCTCCCCTTTTTGTCTTTATTCTTACCTTTGCAAGCCTTACAGAACGCAAGTGACGAAAGAAGATATTTTACGGAAGTATAGCGAATCCGCCAACAATTCTTTACTTACACAGGAATTGAATGGGAAAGCTACGCGCGTTCAGCTAAAAAATGTAGTAGGTTCAGGAGCCTCTTTTATTGCCACCACTGCTTTCCAGCACCTTTTAAAAACACAATTATTTATTCTTCCGGATAAAGAAGAAGCTGCTTATTTTCTGAATGACCTGGAAAATATCATCGGACAGGAAAATGTATTATTCTTCCCGGCTTCATACCGTATGCCTTACGAGCATGAAGAAATTGACAATGCGAATATTCTTTTAAGAGCTGAAGTATTGAATAAACTCAATACCGGAAAAAAACATATTTGTATTGTTACCTATCCCGAAGCATTAACCGAAAAAGTTGTCACACAATCGCACTTAAGCAAGAATACACTCGAACTTAAACAAGGAGAAAAAATATCGATCGACTTTATTACAGATGTTCTTCTTGAATATGATTTTGAAAGAGTAGATTATGTAGTAGCTCCGGGACAGTTCTCCATTCGTGGTGGTATTGTGGATATTTTCTCCTTCTCAAACGATAACCCATACCGTGTTGAGTTTTTAGGAAATGAAGTAGATTCCATCCGCAGCTTTGATGCGATCACTCAGCTTTCTATCAAGAATCATCAGTTTTGCAATATCATTCCAAATGTTCAGGCAAAGATCCTGCAAGAAAGCAGACAAACATTTCTGGAATTTTTAGGAGAGAACACTATCATCTGGTTCAAACATTTTCAGCTGACCATCGACCGTATCGAAAAAGCATTTGCTTTAGCAGAAACTGCCTTTAGCAAACTCGACAATGTGATCAAACAGCTGGAGCCAAAAGAGCTATATACTGACAAAGATACGTTCACCAAAAGTGCATTGAGTGTTTCACTCGTTGAGTTTGGCAATCATTTTTCACTTACGCCTACAAAGATCATTACTTACAATTTTTCACCTCAACCTAGCTTCAATAAAAATTTCAACTTCCTGCTCGACAATTTGAATTCTAATATCCGTAATGGATACGAGAATATTTTGTTTGCTGAGAATCACAAACAGGTAGAACGTTTGTATAAAATATTTGAAGACATTGCACCTAAAAACAGTTCAAGCACTCAGCTTCCATTTACTGAAGGCTGGGGCGGTGCCATGCTGCATGAAGGCTTTATTGACAACGACCTGAAGATCGCTTGCTATACCGATCATCAGATCTTCGACCGTTATCATCGCTTCCGCTTAAAAGATACATTCAACAAAAAGAATGAAGCGCTTACATTAAAAGAACTAAAAGGATTAAATCCGGGAGATTATATCACACACATCGACTATGGTGTAGGAAGATACGGTGGACTAGAAACCATTGAAGTGAATGGCAAAATGCAGGAAACCATTCGATTAGTGTATAAAGATTATGATGTGGTAAACATCAGCATTCATTCCCTACACCGGATTGCTAAATACAGTGGCAAAGAAGGAACGGAGCCAAAGATCAATAAATTGGGCAGCAATGCCTGGGCAACTTTAAAACAAAAAACCAAAAAGAAGGTCAAAGAAGTTGCTTTCGACCTTATCAAATTATACGCAAAGCGTAAAGCTTTGAAAGGTTTCCGTTTTAGTCCGGATAACTATTTGCAAAATGAGCTGGAAGCTTCTTTCATCTATGAAGATACACCCGATCAAATAAAAGCAACTGCCGATGTAAAACGGGATATGGAAAAAGAATATCCAATGGATCGTTTGGTTTGTGGTGATGTTGGTTTCGGAAAAACAGAGATTGCGATACGTGCTGCTTTTAAAGCTGTATGCGACAGCAAGCAGGTGGCGGTGTTGGTTCCAACAACCATCCTTGCATTACAACATTATAAAACATTTAGCGAACGACTAAAAGATCTACCTTGTAAAGTAGATTATATCAACCGATTTAAAACCGCCAAACAACAGAAGGATACACTCGAAAAAGTGGAGCGCGGAGAAGTAGATATTCTAATTGGTACACATGGTATTGTAGGAAAGAATGTAAAGTGGAAAGATCTTGGATTAATGATCATTGACGAGGAACAAAAGTTTGGTGTAGCTGTAAAAGACAAATTAAAAACACTCAAAACAAGTGTGGATTCTTTAACCCTTACCGCTACCCCTATTCCACGTACGTTACAGTTTAGTATGATGGGAGCACGCGATCTATCGGTGATCAGTACACCTCCACCTAACCGTTATCCGGTACAAACCGAATTGCATACTTTCAATGAAGAGATCATCCGTGATGCTATTTCATTTGAACTTTCCAGAGGTGGACAAGTTTTCTTTGTTCACAACAGAGTACAAAACATCATGGAAGTAGCTGGCATGATCAGTCGCCTGGTTCCCGATGCACGGGTAGGTATCGGTCACGGACAATTAGATGGCGACAAGCTGGAAGAAGTGATGATGAAATTTGTAGATGGGGAATATGATGTGCTCGTTGCAACAACCATTATTGAAGCCGGATTGGATATTTCCAATGCCAATACAATTATTATCAATCAAGCACACATGTTCGGATTGAGCGACCTTCACCAAATGCGTGGCCGGGTGGGTCGTTCCAATAAAAAAGCATTCTGTTATTTACTCACTACACCTGTTTCATTATTAACTAATGAAGCACGCAAACGATTAAAAGCCATCGAAGAATTTTCTGACCTTGGAAGTGGTTTCAACATTGCTATGCGCGATCTCGACATTCGTGGTGCAGGCGATCTGCTCGGAGGTGAACAAAGTGGATTCATCAATGAGATCGGATTTGAGATGTATCAAAAGATATTGGATGAAGCCATTCAGGAATTACGAATGGAGAACGAAGAGTTCCGTTTAGCAGAAACAGGTGGCACACAACAATTCACCAAAGCAAAACATGGCGAGTTTGTTTATGACTGCACGATTGATACTGATATGGAGATATTGATCCCGGTGGACTATGTTACCAACATTACAGAACGATTAACACTATACCGTGAGCTGGATGATTCCAGATCAGAAGAAGAATTGAGCGAATTCGAAACTCGTTTGCGCGACAGATTTGGTCCTGTTCCTGAACAAACCATTGAGCTCATCCATACCATCCGCTTACGTTGGTTAGCAATGGAGATCGGATTTGAAAAACTGTTATTGAAACATAATAAAATGGTAGGGTACTTTATTCCAAAACAAGACTCACCGTATTACCAAAGTGAAACATTCACCAAGGTTCTGAAATTTGTACAGCAAAATCCGCGCTTGTGTAAGATGAAAGAGAACAATGGAAAACTCACCTTATCGTTTGAGAACATCAAAGCCATTGATGATGCTATTCAGGCTCTAAAACCTGTTATTGCTTAAAGCGAAGCTTAAACACCAAACCATTTTCATTTGTAAAGCTAAAATCACCATTGATCTGCTCCGATAATGATCGCATCAATTCCATTCCTAATGTATTCGGTTTAGAGATCAGATCGGAAGGCAAACCCGGACCATTATCACGAAGTTGAAGTTCTATATATTCGTTTTGTTTTTTTAGTGTGATGTTGATCTGTAATTTTTTATCAAGACTTTGCGCATATTTAAAGGAATTGGTCACAAACTCGTTTAATATTAAACCGCAAGGAATGGCATTCGAGAGTTCAATAAAAACATCGTCTGCATCGATCTGGATCGTTGCCTGCTCTTTTATTCCATAAGAACTCATCAGCTCTTTCAGCAACTCATTGATATAATCTTTAAAATTCAGATCGATCACATGCTCCCGCTCAAAGATCTTTTGATGCACCAAGGCCATGGAGAACACTCTATTTCTGCACTCATCCAATGCTTCCTGTACTTCCTTAGAATCGGTGCTGTTCTTTTTCAAACTCAACAAACTCGTTACGATATTCATATTGTTCTTCACCCGGTGAAACACTTCAGAAAGCAGGATCTCTTTTTCGGAAAGCATTTTCTTGATCTTTCTTTCCTGAGCCATCGACTCTGTTACCACAATAATGATAAAAGCAATGGCAGTAAATACACTTAAAATAATGTTAAAGACCATTGTGTTAGTAATAACAGTTTCAGAAATAGAAACCGCATACCAGTCGTATTTATATCCCAAAGCAATAATTACTGCAGATGTGATAAACATGCCGGCAATAACTAATAAGTGTTTTAAGGTCTCTCTCCTTCCTAAAAGCTGAACCAGACTAATAACCATGGGAAAATAAAAAAGAAGGATATAAGAATCTTTTCCGGTTTTTAAGTTCATAGAAATGAAGAAACACAAACCGATAATGTAAAAGAAATAGGCAGCCCAAACGTAATTTTTGTACTTATTCAATATAAAGACAAATGGTGCCACAATAATGACAGCTATACAATCGATCGCAACCTGTGGGTATCCCATCAGCAAAAAGAAAACAGCACCCAGGAACATATTGAATGTTCCAACCAGTGTAATGGAATTTATTTTACGGGTAAGATACATCTCCCAAGGCTGGTAGCTATCTCTAACACCTGTAGAAATCAGTTGATCTATTTTCTGTTTAATGGACATGTTGAGGCAAGGAGTATTTTGTCTCCAACCAAATGTACTTCTTTTTGTCTAAAAGAAAAGAGAAATTAGCCCATTTCGGCAGCCAAGTGACGGATCTCATTACGACCCAACTTCTTAAGCATTCGAAGATGAGACATAAAGGCTTCCATCGCAGTAGGGAAATAGATGTAACGAATTCCAAATTCCTTTGCTGTCTGCTCTACAATTGGAGCAATATCCGGATAATGCACATGACAGATCCTTGGGAAAAGATGGTGAATTGCCTGATAATTCAAGCCTCCAACATAAAATGTAACAATAGGATTTTTTGCTGCAAAGTCGGCTGTCGTATTCAACTGATGAATAGCCCATTCATTTTCAATGTTTCCTTTATCGTCAGGTACAGGGAATGTTGTTCCTTCCACCACATGTGCCAACTGGAAAGTAACGCTCAATACGATACCCGCCACTGCATGCATCAATAAAAAGCCCAACACGATCTGATACCAAGGGTTATCAAGGATCAGCAATGGCAACACCAACATATATGAATAATACAATACTTTAAAGAAGATCATGGCAATGAACTTTTTAATTCGATCGCGCTTAATATCCTTATTATGCCCTTCACGTACATAACGGGCAAACTGCATAAAATCCTTGCTGGTTGTCCAGTACAAGGTCATTAATGAATAAAAGAAAAACGCGTAGAATACTTGAAAGCGTTGTATTTTTTGATGTTTTCCGCTTGGCGAAAAACGCATCCCTACTTTATCATCAATATCTTCGTCATGATCGTAGATATTGGTGTAGGTATGATGAAGAATGTTGTGTTGTGTCTTCCAGTTATTAAGATCGGCACCTACCAAACTAACGGTGTGTCCCATCATACGGTTGACCCAATTCTTAGAAGAATAGGCACCGTGGTTGGCATCGTGCATGATCCCCATTCCGATACCGGCCAAACCTAATCCGATCAGCACCCAGCACAACCAAAACGACCAGCCTGCAGTATTTCCGGAAATAATAAACGAGTAGGGAACATAATAAAGTGCCAGCATAAAGATCGATTTAACGACCATTTTCCAGTTGGCATGCTGAGAGATGTTGTTTTCAATGAAATAATTATCGACTCTCTGCTTTAACACATTGAAAAACTGTGTTTTATCCTTATTGGTAAACTTAATTTTGGGTTTCATTCTTGCAAATTAACACACAAGTATAATCAAAAAAAATGATTTAAAACACCTCCAATTCGACCAAGCTTAGGAATTGATAGCTATAAATTGGGATCCATTCGCTTATAATAAGCTAACATACTGCTTATGAAGAAGATAGACAAAACTATACTGAAATAGTTCGTATTATCGATCAGCAGAAAAACTGATTCTTTTATGAAAAAAACAATAATAAAAAGACGCACTCCCCAGCGTTTCATATACCAAACCCCGATCATAGAAATGAACATGGAAGCACGTATAAAACCAAAAATGGCCGGCATCCAATCACCGATCTTCTTTACCTCGGGTGCAAAAACACCCGGCAAACTTACCACTACCCAAATAAAACCGATGATACAAACAACGGTTAGGAGAACAGGACGTTTTATTTGAATTGCTTGCATGTGAATAATTAATTACTTCTGA
>JAEUTU010000059.1 GCA_016786925.1 Bacteroidia bacterium | reverse complement strand
TTGTTATTTAAAGAAATAGCATTAGGAGTAGGATTAAAGATCTCTAATGCTTTATTGTTACTTGTTCCTTCTACATACTCAGAAATGATCAAGTCAGTACACTGTGCATTTGCGATAATAGCAGACGCGAAAGCAAAAACTGAAAGTAATAGTTTTTTCATGTTTATTATTATTAAAATGGTTACAATTTGTTGTCGAAGTGGTTTCGGATTAACCTCCTTGTAGATAGGGAGGTCTCTTGTAGGATGATCACTTCTTTTAAAAGACGATACAAATGTACCACTTTTTTTGGGAAGTCAACAGTCAGTTATTAATAGTAATTAACAGATAATGAAATGGTAACGAAAAAATAATAGTAATATTTAGAAGTACGCTCTTACCTGGGCGCCTCCTGTATGGATCGTTTTACTACCTTCAGATGAGCGTCCATCATAGGTTAGACTCAGCTGTAAATTATTCGATAAATTACGTTGATAGGAGAGTCCCCAGGTAATATTTTGACCAACTTTCAAAGCATCCAGCATCTCAAATGCAAGTGAAGTGTTTTGCAGGCCATTAAACTGTATCTGTATGTAATCCACCTTTGCATTTAAACTACCTTTATTTAGTACATTGTATTTGATCTCAGCTCCATAATCCTGCAGAGTAGCTCTTTGAGCACCCAGTTCGGCTTTATTTTGCTTATCGGTGTATCTAAACGAAACACTTGCCCTGAAAGAAGTGTTGGGTTGATAATTGATCTTAGGCTCCAACTCGTAAAAAGTGATCTCATAGTCTCTGGAGCTGAAAAATTGAGAGCTGCTGGCTTTTATACCCGATTTTCCGGATGCGTTCAGGCTAAATTTTTGAGAAATATTCCAACGTAAGCGACCTTCATAATATTGGTTTTTTCGAGCCTCGAATCCATTTACAAGTAAAGATTTATTTCTTACATCCTGAAAAGTGATATCCAAACCAAATACCGGGCTAAGTTGATTGATAAATAATGTGTTTCTGAACAATGAATTAAGTGTCATTAATGTGCTATCATTGGTTTCTGCTAAGAATGGGTTGTATGCCTTGCTAATATCACTTTCGTTCGATTTTCTATCAATACGATAGGACGTTTGATTTGAAAATCTGGAAATGAATTTTTTGATTCCCTTTTTATTCGCCCATGCCACCCCCGGTTTGATGGTAAGTGTTTGACTAAATTGATTGGTGTACGTTTTTACATACTCATTTGTGGGTGTATACACTTTGATGTAGGTTGCCTGATCGGGGAAAGCAGATATTTCAAACTCATTTAATTCTTTTACCCCATTTTCATTGTAATCGATCCAGGTATAAATACCTTGTCCGGGGGCAACTTCAAGGTAGGAAAACTCCTTTTTGATCTCTAAGCCCGATCCAATTTCATAAAATGTATTGGAGTAAATAACACCTTTTAACAAACGTACATTGTATTCAATTCTTCCTACCAATGAATTGTCCTGTTTTTGAGACGTGATCGTGGAATCAATGATCTGCAGTCGTCTGTATGCTGCATTGATCTTTAGTTGATTGTTTGGGTTTTTGATCAATTCAAAAAAGCCGCCATAACTTTCGGCAAAAGCAGCACGTGAAAGCAAGGAACTGCTAGTTGAATTTTTTACAGCATGATCGGTGCGTTGTTTATAGTTGATGCCATATCTGTTTTTGGTTGTGTCGCTGTTTTGTGCAAATGCCTGCCATTCCCAGAATTGATAGCTGTTAACGAGTAATGAGTCATTCTTAGTTAGTGAGAATAAGTTTCGTTCAAATTCATCTTTTGCTCCGATCGTTATCCATTTTATTTTTTGTGAAACAAAACTTTTATGCCGGTAAAAATTGGTATTTTGATTACTTGCCGAACTTAACAAACTCCCATCGTAACGGATGTTTAATCCTTTGTTTGTGTAGCTAAGGTTGGCCATGTGTTTGTTGGCGCTGTAATTTGTTTCTTCTAAAAAGGCGTTGAATTTATAGCCAATTGAACCGATTCCTTTCTGAACCAAACCAATTCCGGCTCCGATAATATGTTGATCTTTATTCACTGTAGCGAGTGCTCCTCTGTTCCAATCCCTTTCAAATTCAATGCTTCTGTATCGTTCTATTGGAGAAAAATATTTTTGTACAAACTCATAATTAACGTTGCTTACCAAATTCAGTTCGTGTGATGTAGAATCGGCCGATTTTGTTTTTTGTAAGAGTAACGCATTGTCAAAATTTACTTTTAAGCCATATCCAATATCATCATTGCTGTTATAGGAAGAGAAGGTGTTGATGTCATTATTGGTAAGTGCAGCTTCAATATTTAATTTACTTTTTTTAGAAAAGTCATAGTCGATACCGGCAGTCACCATTTGTTTTTTCTTAGGTGTGATCAACTGTACAACAGGTTCGTAATTCCCTTGTGGTGTGTTTGTGATCGTGTCGGGCATTACCCATTTAAATACTTTTCCGTTCGCACTTGAATTTATTTGAATATAATTTCCCCTGTTGGTTCCCACATTGCTAAAGGTTACTCTGTAATGAGCACTGTCGGCATTGGTGTTGTAAAAAAATACATTTTGAAATGTTCGTGTACCGATTGTGGTATCAGTTTTAAAATATAACACTTCACTATTGGTAAAGGCGACACTGTCGAAGCTAGGTGTTACAGCGAGTGATAAAGTGTCTCCGATATTGCCTAATAAGGCTTTTTGTTCGGGTGTCAGATCCTGTTGCAAAGGCTGATTTTTACTATCCTGTTCGGAATAAATATGCAAGTGCAATTTTAATTTCCCTTGTTCATAATCATTCCCAAAATGTACGAGTGAACGAGCATAGTTTTTGTCTGAATATTGAAATTCCACTACGATCCGTTTGTCTTTGGTGATGAGTTGTTTTGCTGTAAATGTGATCTCTGCTGTATTGTAATTTATGATGTAATCGTTTTCTTGCCCTCTATCCAATAAGCGGCCATCGATATACACTTTTTCTGTTCCTGATAAAACGATAATGAACAACTCATTTTCTGCTCCTCTTAGGCGGTATGGCCCTTGATTACTTTCAATTCCCTGTATTTGATTTCGTGCAAATTTACCTCTCGAAACAGCAGCACTTAAACTCGTTGAATAAGTTCCTTGCTTTTCTTTTTTATTTTCATTGGTAGTGAGTGTTGTTGAGAAATTTAATCCCTGTGCTTTTTTATAAAAATTCATAAAATAGCTTTTGGGGCGTGTCATCTGAAAGTCGCCTGCAATTAATTTTGTTTTGTTCTTCGAGAGTTGAATAAATACTTTATCAAATTCCTGAAGTTGTTGAGTATTTCCATCCGGTTGAATCGGAATGTTGTTGTCCGTTGCTGCTAATAAGATCTCTATATCGTTGTTTAATTTTCCTGATAATTGCAAATTCAAATTCGAATTAACAACCATATCCTGATTACTTCCAATGGTGATCCCTCTTGAAATACTTCCGGTTTTATTCAAACCATCCATTTTAAAGATGTCATCATTTTTATTGTCGATCGTATATGCGAAAGGGTTTATAAATCCTTTGTTATCGGGACGAATATTCTTTATGTCTTTGTGCTTTGTTTCCTGTGTAAATAAATGAGGGAATGTCTTGTATTCTGTTTGGATCGAATCCAAAAAGATGTTCTCACCGTTCATTTTTTTTCTATTCAGTATGAGTTTTCCATTCGCATGGTCAATGTAAAACAGGCTGGTATCGATCATTGTCCCATCACTTTTTTTAATAATAATACTGCCCGGAATAAGACTTAGTGTATCCAATTGGATGGTGTCGGAGCTGATCTTGATCGTTTTGGAATGCACATTCCCATTTGCCTGTGAAAAACAGAGGCTGCTCAAGGAAAGGAAAAGAAATAACAATATAGATCTATGTGCAATCACAAAATTAAAAGTACTAAATATGTTCAATAACAAAGCATTTTATACATTTGTTATCCTATCATAATACGTTTAAAAATGACAAAAATTATAACCTATAATGTAAATGGCATCCGTTCGGCCATGAGTAAAGGATTTATGGATTGGATGAAAGCTGCAGATCCGGATATTGTTTGTTTGCAGGAAATAAAAGCGGAACCGGGGCAGATCGATGTGAGTGTCTTTGAGAATGCAGGCTACCATCACTATTGGTATCCGGCTCAAAAAAAGGGGTATAGCGGTGTAGCGATATTTACGAAGAAAAAGCCCGATTATATTGAGTATGGATGTGGTATAAAGGAATACGATCTCGAGGGTAGAGTACTGAGGGCTGACTATGGCGATGTTTCAGTTATGAGTGTTTATCATCCAAGTGGTAGCAGTGGAGAAGATCGCCAGGCTTTTAAAATGAAATGGCTGGCTGATTTTCAGAAATACATCGATCAACTGAAGAAAGAGCGCCCGAAGTTGATCATCTGCGGAGATTACAACATCTGTCATCAGCCGATCGATATTCATAATCCGAAAAGCAATGCCAACAGCAGTGGTTTTTTACCCGAAGAGAGGGAATGGATCGATAATTTCATGAAATCGGGATTCGTTGATAGTTTCCGTCATTTTAATAAAGAGCCTCATAATTACAGTTGGTGGAGCTTCAGAGCCAATGCCAGAGCTAAAAACCTGGGTTGGCGGATCGATTATAATTTGGTCAGTAAAAACCTGGAATCTAACATGAAAAGAGCCGCAATTTTACCGGAAGCAAAGCATTCCGATCATTGCCCTGTGCTTTTAGAAATTGATTTTTAGCCGTTCATCGTTAAAAAATCAGAAATTGTACGAAAACTGTGTGATTTTTACAGATATTCTATATATTTGTGGTTCATGAAATTAAACTCATAAACTATTAGTATGAAAAAAGTAATTTATTTGTTATTTGCTGCCGGTTTGTTGGCATCTTGTGGAGGCGATAGCGGAACTACAGGAGAAGCTCGCAAAGCCAATGGTGGCGTATATTATGGTGGTGTATTCAGAACGAACGAGGTAGAGGATTTTAGAAATTTGTACCCACTAAACATTACAGAGGTAACTTCTCATCGTATTGCCAATCAGGTTTACGAAGGTTTGGTAAAGTTAAATCAAGCCGATCTTACTGTTGTTCCTGCTTTAGCAGAGAAATGGGAAAAAAATGCAGATGCATCTCAATGGACATTCCATTTGAGAAAAGGTGTTAAGTTTCATGATGATCCTTGCTTTGCTGACGGAAAAGGTCGCGAGGTAACAGCCAAAGATTTCAAATATTGTTTTGACTTGCTTTGTACAGCTAGTCCTGAGAACCAACAATTCAACAACTCTTTCAAGGATCGTGTGGTTGGTGCAAATGAGTATTATCAGTCTACCGTTGATAAAAAGCCTATCGCAGGTGGTGTTTCGGGAGTAAAAGTAATCGATGATTATACATTACAGATCAATTTGTCGACTCCTAATGCAGGTTTCTTGAATATCCTATCTACTCCAGGTGGATGGTTGTATCCTCAAGAAGCATATGAGAAATATGGCGTAGATATGCGTGTGAAATGTGTTGGTACAGGTCCTTTCCAAATGAAGAGTGTAAAAGAAGGGGAAGCTGTTATTTTAGAGCGTAATCCTAACTACTGGAACGTAGATGAGCATGGTAATCAATTACCATACTTAGATGCCGTGAAGTATTCTTTCATCAAAGAAAAGAAATCTGAATTAATGGAATTCAAACGTGGTAATTTGGATATGATCTTCCGTTTACCAATTGAAATGATCCCTGATATCTTAGGAGAATTAGACAATGCGAAGCAAGGTAACCAACCGTTCGATATGCAAGTGGTTCCAGCAATGAGCGTTTTCTATTATGGTTTCCAACATCAAAGTGATGTATTCAATAAAAAAGAAGTTCGTTTGGCATTTAACCATGCGATCGATCGTGAAAAGATCGTGAACTACACATTGCAAGGTGAAGGAATCCCGGGCAACTACGGTATCGTTCCTCCTTCTTTCAAGAACTACGATTCAAAATCATTGAAAGGATATACATTTGATGTTGATAAAGCAAGAAAGTATATGGCTCAGGCAGGTTACCCTGATGGTAAAGGATTCCCTAAATTAACATTACAGATCAATTCAGGTGGTGGCGACAGAAACGTTCAAACTGCTGAGGTGATCCAAAAAATGTTGAAAGAGAATTTGAATATTGATATTGATATCAATGTAATGCCATTTGCAGAACAGTTAGAAAGTGTTGAAACAGGAAAAGCATTGTTCTGGAGAGCTGGTTGGGTAGCAGATTACCCGGATCCGGAGATTTTCTTGACATTATTTTATAGTAAGCATATTCCTGCTAAATTAAGTGATAAGTCTTATTTGAATACCACTCGTTACGTGAGCCCTAAATTCGATTCATTGTTTGTAGCCGCTCAAAAAGAAGTAGATGAAGCAAAACGTATGGCATTGTATTTACAAGCAGAACAAGTTTCTATTGATGATGCTGCCATCATGCCAATATTCTATGATGAGAACTATCGTTTAGTTCAAACGAACGTTAAAAATTTCCCTGCTAATGCAATGGAGTACCGTGATTTTACTCGCGTGTATATCGAACCAAAAGAGCAAAAAGCAGAAGAGAAAAAGAAATAATCAGTTTAACTGGAGAATTAAAAAAGGACTTGAATAATTTCAAGTCCTTTTTTAATTGTATGCGGCTAACGTATTAGTGAAACATATTTATTCCTGCTTATTCTCTTTGTTCTCTCTGCTCTTCTTGTAGATCTTAATGGCTAATAGTAATGTCGCGGAAAAAATGATCAAACCAAGCATACCCCAAACAAATCCTGTATTGCTTTTTAATACAATCAAGAATACGATCGCTACCAAAAAAATAGTGGCTACCTCATTCCAGATGCGGAGTTTAAAAGAAGAATATTTAATCACATTGTTTTGAAGCTGTTTGAAAATAACATGACATTGCATGTGATAAGCGATCAATCCGCCTACAAAGCATAGTTTTAAAATGAAAAAGGCGGAGGTGAAGTAATAAGTGAAATTGTAACTCCATGCCCAAGGTCCGAAGATCATTGTAAGTATCATGGATGGCCAGGTAATGCCATACCATAAACGTTTTTCCATGATCTTATACTGATTTTGTAAAATACTTCTTTCCGGTTCTTCTTTGGTCTCTGCTTCGGTATGATAAATAAACAGGCGGACAATGTAAAACAGTCCTGCAAACCATGTTACAATGAAAATAATGTGAAGGGCTTTGATGTATAAATAACTCATGATCTTGTTTTTTGGTACAACGAATGTACAAAGGAAATAAACATATTGTCTATCTTTGCGGAAGATTTTAAGATATACATCTTACTAACACCTCTAATTATGAAAGGCAAATCACCCAAAGAATCGTTAACCATTCAAACACAAGTTGTTCTTCCGAATGATACCAATACATTAGGTAATTTATTTGGAGGGCAGTTATTGCAATGGATGGATATTGTGGCTTCTATTTCTGCACACCGCCACTGTCGCAGAGTGGTTGTAACAGCCTCAGTAAATAATGTGTCATTTAACATGCCGATCAATCATGCCAGTCTGGTAACCCTAGAAGCAAAGGTTTCACGTGCATTCAGTACTTCTATGGAAGTGTTCATCGATGTTTGGGTTGAAGATCCTGTTTCCGGTGAAAAGATCAAAGCGAATGAAGCGATCTATTCATTTGTTGCTGTTGACCAGAATGGTTCTCCACTACCTGTTCCTCCGCTTATTCCTGAAACAGAAGAAGAAAAGAAACGTTATGAAGGCGCATTGAGAAGAAAGCAATTGAGTTTGATCCTAGCCGGAAAAATGAAACCTTCAGATGCAACAGAGTTAAAAGCTTTGTTTATGGAAGCTTAATTGATAATTTCTTTCTCATCAATTTCCATCATACATTTAAAATGTCCTTTAGGGCATTTCATGTGGCCGATCTTAGAGCATGGCCGGCAGGATAGATCTTTTACTTCCACAATTTTTGAATGTTCGCCAGGTAGATAAGGGGTAAATCCAAATGCAGGAACTGTATTTCCCCAGATAGAGATAATCGGTTTTTTGAAGGCGGCTGCTATATGCATTAAACCGGTATCATGTGTAATGATCTTTTCGGCTTGTTGAATGATAGATGCCGATTGATTCAAATTATATATACCACAAGCATTGTAGACAGAACTACCTACTGCTTTTGCAATGCTTTCTGCTCTTTCACGATCTTCCTTGCCTCCCAATAAAACAATTGGCTGCTCTAATTTTTTACAAATAGAGATGATCTTCTCAGTAGGCAATTGTTTGGTCGTATGTTTGGCTCCGATCACAAACCCTATGTATTTTCTTTGATGAGTAGGAGGGAAGGTGCTGATGTTCACTTTATCCTGATCAGGAATAAAATAATCCAATCCTTTCTTGTCGTTTTTGATCCCTAAGTGCTCAACAGTTTGCATATACCGGTCAACAACATGTAGAGCGGGCATGCGGTTGATCTTGAAGTTCACCAGGATCCACTTTTTAAAATTTAATTTTTTGAAAGAAGAGGAGGATTTTCCAATGATACGTTTGGTTTGAAGCGAACGTAAATTGTTATGCAGATCAACAACGAAATCGAATTTCTCTTTTTTTAATTCGGCTGCGATCTCTTTCACATCTTTATCGATCGTATGAACCTTAGTGATGTAAGGATTGTTTTCTAAAATACCTTTGAAACTTTTCTTCGTAAGATAATGGATCTCAATTTCCGGCTTTTGTTGTTTTATACAGCGAATAACCGGTGTTGTGAGCACAATGTCGCCAATAGAACTAAAGCGGATGATGAGGATCTTTTTCATTATTTTTCAGAATAGATCACCTCTAATAGGGTTTGTCCCACTGCTTTTAACGTGTTCTTGTCGATCACATCCATATTGTCTTTATGTGTGTGATGATAATCTCCGAATCCACCCGTAGTTTGATTGTACTCAATGATATCAATACATGGTATTCCGGCCTTGTTAACAGGAATATGGTCATCTGTTCCTACAAAATGACGGGTCTGTGAAACAAAATAATTTCCGTATCCTGCCTCATTAGCTGCTTTCCATACTTTCTCTACAGCAGCACTTGCCATTTGTACTGAGTTTCCTTCTTTCGGGAAGATAGCATTTGGAGCACCAACCATGTCCATAAGTATTCCGAAATTAGCATAGTAATTTGGTTTGTGCATGTTCTTTGCCCAGTATTGAGAACCCAAACACCAGGAGTCATTATCACCACTGGTTCCCCAATCTTCCAGATCAAAAAATATAACGTCAATACCGATGTTAGGATGTTTTAAACTTACCTGACGTGCTACTTCAAGAGCAACCCCAACGCCACTAGGACCATCGTTGGCACTATCAAATGGCTTATCTGCATCTTTTGTATCTTCATCGGCCCAAGGTCGTGTATCCCAATGTGAGCATAGCATGATTCGGCTTTGCAATTCGGGTTTGAAGGAACCAATGATGTTTTTTAGAATGAACTTCTTTTGATCAAAGGTGGTGATGGTTGCATTTTGAACGATCACATCAAAACCCAATGATTTTAATTTCCCGGAAAGGAAATCAGCGCATTTTGCATGTGCAGGTGTGCCGGGAACTCGCGGTCCAAAATCAACTTGTGCCTTCACATAGGAGTAAGCTGAGTCCGCATTAAAATCGGGTGCAGGAATTTTTTTTGCTTCTACTTTTGGAGTAGTATTATTCCCTGTAGGTTGTTCCGGATCATTGCTACATGCAGAGAGAAGTGTAATACCGCATCCTAAAAAAATAATTGTCTTATTCTTGAATCGACCAAGTAACTCCATCTTTGGTATCTTTAATTGTAATGTTATTTTTTGCCAGATCATCTCTTAGTTTATCGGATGTGGCGAAATCTTTTTTCGCTTTTGCTTCTTTTCTAATATCTAATATAATGTCCATTACTCCTTGTAATGCCTTATCTTTAGATGTATTAGAGCTTTCATTCTTCAATCCCAATACATCAAATACGAAGTTGTGCATCGTTTCCTTTAAAGTTTGTAGATCTTCTGCAGAAATACTTTCTTTTCCATCGTTTACAGAGTTGATAATCCTTGCTCCTTCAAATAGATTGGCTACCAATATTGGAGCATTAAAATCATCATTCATAGCTTCATAGCATTTCTTCTTGAGCTCCTGAATGTTGGAGGTAGAGGTGCTTGATGTTTTTAAATTATCCAATAGTTTTATGGCGTTCATCAAGCGTGCATATCCTTTTTCGGAAGCTTGTAATGCTTCGTTTGAAAAGTCGAGTGTGCTTCTGTAGTTTGTTTGCATCATAAAGAAACGCACAGCCATTGGGCTATATCCTTTTTCTAGCAGAGGATGATTTCCTGTAAATAGTTCTCCCGGTAGAAATCCGTTGCCTGCACTCTTACTCATGCGTGTACCGTTTACTGTCAGCATGTTGGTGTGCATCCAATAGTTTACCGGAGCTTTATGATTACAAGCTTGTGATTGAGCAATTTCATTGGTATGATGTGTAGCTTGTAGGTCCATCCCTCCACCATGAATGTCAAATGTATCGCCTAAGTATTTTGAACTCATAGCTGAACATTCAATGTGCCATCCGGGAAAGCCCCATCCCCAAGGAGATGGCCAGCGCATGATGTGTTCCGGTTTTGCTTTTATCCAAAGTGCAAAGTCCAACCTTCCTTTTTTCTCGTCTTGTCCGCCCAATTCACGGGTGCCTTCCAATAGTTCTTCCAGCTTACGATTGGTCAATTGCCCGTAAGAAAATTCTTTGTTGTATTTTTCTACATCAAAATAAACGGTTCCATTTACTTCATAAGCATATCCTTTGGCAATGATCTCTTTGGCCATTTCTATTTGCTCACAGATGTGTCCTGTAGCAGTGGGCTCAATGCTTGGAGGTAATGTGTTGAATTCGCGCATTACATCATGGAATCCCAAGGTGTATCGCTGAACGATCTCCATCGGTTCAAGCTGCTCTAATTTTGCTTTCTTAGCAAATTTATCATCTCCTTCATCACGGTCGCCTTCCAAATGTCCTGCATCAGTTATATTTCGCACATAACGTACTTTATATCCTAAGTGTAGTAAATATCTATAGATAAGGTCAAACGAAATGAATGTGCGGCAATTACCTAAATGCACATCACTGTAAACGGTTGGGCCACACACATACATGCCCACCATTCCTGGATTAATCGGTTTGAAAAGTTCTTTCTTTCGAGAGAGTGTATTGTAGATCTGTAATTGGTGTTCCATAAAATAAAAAGGACTTATGAATAAATCATAAGTCCAAAGGTATTAAGTTTTTTAGGATTTTGGAATAGAAATTATTGTTCTTCCATAACGGCATCACCAACGTATTTTCCGCCTTTGTAAACTGCTATACGGGTTAGGATACCATCGCTATTGTAATGGTAAACTTTTCCATCAATAAGTCTGTTTTTGCTGAAAGTGCCATCTTTCGATACTTGTTTATTTACGTTATAAAGCTTCCAATAACCTTCACCGTTA
Source organism: Bacteroidia bacterium (assembly GCA_016786925.1). Classification (GTDB taxonomy): domain Bacteria; phylum Bacteroidota; class Bacteroidia; order 2-12-FULL-35-15; family 2-12-FULL-35-15; genus 2-12-FULL-35-15. The sequence goes on along the minus strand of JAEUTU010000059.1, from coordinate 21,064 downwards.
AATACTTTACCTAAGTTGTCTTTTTCTGTTTTTGCAGCTACAACAGGAGGTGCTTCTTTAACTACTGGTGTTTCTTCTTTCTTAGCGATCGGTTTCTTAGGCTCGTAGGTCTTTGTTTTTGCAACATCTATGTTACCGCCATTAAAACTTTTTTCAGAACGGATATCACCATTTTCGTAATATTCTTTCACAACTCCTGCTTCTTTTCCTTCCGCCCAATTTCCTTCGATCATAACCTGACCATTTTCGTAATAGTATTTTTGAGCGCCTTCACGTTTTCCGGATGCGTTGAATTTAAATTCCTGCTGAACCTGACCGTTTTCATAGTATAATTTGTAATCACCAACCCAACGGTTGTTTTTCCAAAGGCCTTCTTCTTTAATCTTTCCATTGTCATGGTACATTTTAGCATAGCCATTCGGACGGTTGTTTTCGTAAGTGATCACACTTTTAACGTTTGCATTCGGATAATATTCTTTCCAAGCACCGGTCTTCTTACTGTCGATGTATTTTCCTTCTTCTACTACTTGGTCATCTTTATAACCCGGCTTGTGAAGCATACTGTTTAGTATTCTCCATTTCCCTTGGCGCTTACCTGCAGCATCGGTAAAATTGATTGTGTCTTTACCGGACATAGAGAAAGATTGCGCAATGGCGATCTCGCAGGTTACGAATAAGAATATTAGTATAAATTTTTTCATCTGAGTAGAAATGTGGATTTCAATGTCTTCACTAAATTATAATCATTTTATCAGTTCTCAAACAACTTTTAGACCAACCGCTATATTCATCCGACTAAAATTTGTATGTGTTTTTTACGAGAAAAGAATGAATTGGTTTCAATTATTGATAATTTTTCTTTAAATTTTCTAACATGTTGATTGTTAGGCTTTTTAAATCATATTTAGGGTTCCACCCCCAATCTTTTCTGGCATATTCATCATTTATACTCTGAGGCCAGCTATCCGCGATCTGCTGTCTGGAATCCGGATTATAACTAATACTAAAATTTGGAATATGTTTTTGTATCTCAGCAGCTATTTCTTTTGGGGAAAAGCTAAAGCCACCAAGGTTATAGCTTGATCGGATCTTCACTTTTGAAGCATCTGCCTGCATAATTCCAATAGTAGCGTTTATAGCATCTTCCATGTGCATCATCGGCAGTGTAGTGTTTTCAGATAAAAAACATTCGTATTTACCGGTTTTCAATGCTTCGTGAAAAATATGAACGGCATAATCCGTTGTCCCTCCGCCCGGAGCGGATTTCCAACCGATCAATCCCGGGTATCTTAAACTTCTGACATCAACATTATATTTATTGAAATAATACTCACACCAGCGTTCCCCAGCCTGTTTGCTAATGCCATATACTGTGCTAGGCTCCATAATGGTGTATTGTGGCGTATCTACTTTTGGGGTATTGGGACCAAAAACAGCAATAGAACTTGGCCAGTAAACTTTTTTAATGATCTTTTCTTTAGCAAGATCAAGTACATTGAATAAACCTTGCATATTCAGATCCCAGCCAAATTTTGGCATCTTTTCGGCTGTTGCAGAAAGCAGTGCAGCTAATAAGTAAATTTCAGTGACCTGATGACGTTTAACAATTTCAAGTAGTGCACTGGCATTCATGACATCGATCACTTCAAATGGGCCGTCTTTGGCTTGTTCCGTAACTTTTACATCGGATGCAATAACTCCGTCTATTCCGTAGATCTCCCGTAAATTTTGAACCAATTCGGTTCCTATCTGTCCGGATGAGCCGATCACAAGGATTTTATCTTTCGTGGGCATATACTTGTTGGGTAATTATTAATGGGTTAAATATCATTAATTAATTCTAAATACAAAAGGAATTTGCCATAATTCAGTAACAATGAGCTGTTAATTCATATTACTGCCAAAAAGATGTACTTTTGTCAAAATTTTAAATCCCTGACACTATGTTCTTGCATAACAGAGTTAACAAAAAGGAGCTTAAAAAACGAATTCAGGAAGAGTCGATCAAACGCATCACTGTTTCGTTTTACCGCTATGTGATCATTGACGATCCGAAGGAGCTTCGCGACAATTTATTTAAACAATGGAATTCCCTGAATATTCTTGGGCGGATATATGTTGCCCGTGAGGGAATCAATGCTCAAATGAGTGTTCCTGAAGAGAATTGGGAGATATTCAAATATAACCTGCATGCTGATCCTAAGTTTGCCGGTATCCCATTTAAAATCGCAGTTGAAGATGATGGAAAATCATTCTATAAACTAACGATCAAAGTTCGTCACAAGATCGTTGCCGATGGTTTAGATGATCATGCATTTGATGTTACAAATGTTGGAAATCATTTAAGTGCAAAGGAATTCAATCAAGCCATGGAAGATCCGGAGACGATCATTGTGGATATGCGTAATCACTATGAAACAGAAGTAGGTAAGTTTGTTGGTGCGATCTGCCCGGATGCAGATACTTTCCGTGAAGAATTACCAATGGTGATAGAAGAACTAAAGGATAAGAAGGATAAAAAGATCTTGATGTATTGCACAGGAGGTGTTCGTTGTGAGAAGGCAAGTGCTTACTTAAAACATCATGGATTTAAAGATGTGAATCAGTTGCATGGAGGGATCATCGACTATGTTCGTCAGATAAAAGCAGAGGGCTTGCCTTCGAAATTTATCGGAAAAAACTTCGTGTTTGATGAGCGCGTAGGAGAGCGTATCACAGATGATGTTATTGCTCAATGCCATCAATGTGGAGAACCTTGTGATACACATGTGAATTGTGCAAATGACGACTGTCATTTACTATTCATACAATGCGAGAAATGTGCAGAAAAAATGAAGGGTTGTTGTACTCCGGAATGTATGCATATTGCTTCACTACCTATTGATGAGCAGAAAAAAATACGCAGAGGAAGAACAAAGCAAGATTCTTTGTCGGTTTACAAAAGCCGTTTGCGGCCGAATCTCAAAGATATTATTGCCGGAGCAAAGCTGGATAGTTAAAGTGTATCCAATACTTTTTCTAATTTTATTCCACGCGACCCTTTTATTAAAATGGTCGCGTTTTTTATAGGCTTTGATTGAAGATAAACATTGGCATCATCGCTGTTTGCGAATAATTGAAATGTGGATCCATTCCCTGCATTGCAAAATAATGGTCCAACCAAAAGTGCTTGAATGTTTTTTTGTTTGAGCAATTGGATGATCGCTTCGTGCTCTTTCTGACTTTCTTCTCCAAGTTCAAGCATATCACCTAAAATTGCCATTTTGTTCTCCTGCTTTAAATTAGCAAAGTTCTCAATGGCTGCTGTCATACTAGTTGGATTGGCATTATAATAATCCAGTATAAGTGTATTGTTTGCTGTTTTTTGTAATTGCGAACGGTTATTAGAAGGCGTGTACTCGGTTAATGCCTGGTTGATCAATTCATCTTCTATTTTAAAATAATTCCCTACACAAGCCGCACAAAGTAAATTATGGTAATTGTATATACCCACGAGTTGAGTTGTAACAACCGGTGCGCTTTTTAACGAACTTGCTGTATAGCGTGTAGCCCACTGAAAAGAAATGAATTCTGTTCCTGTATTCACAACAGCTCCAACGATGTCGTATAGTTTTTTTGTTCCGTAGGTTATCTTATCATTATTGAAAGCCAGTTCAGCAAGTGTTTCATCATCGCCATGCACAAATACTTTTCCTTTTTTTTCTTGAAGATATCGGTAGATCTCGCTTTTCCCTTTTTTTACTCCTTCTATTCCTCCGAACCCTTCCAAATGTGCTTTCCCAATATTGGTAATGATCCCAAAATCAGGTTCGGCAATAGCGCATAGCTGTGCTATTTCTCCTTGATGATTGGCGCCCATTTCAATAATAGCCATTTCATGTTCTTTGGTTATGGACAGTAATGTTAGTGGAACTCCAATGTGGTTATTAAGATTGCCTTTGGTCGCCAGAACCTTGTATTTTTTACTTAAAACACTATTTACTAATTCTTTTGATGTTGTTTTTCCGTTCGAGCCTGTTATTCCGATCACCGGTATGGAAAGCTGCTTTCTATGATAATTAGCCAGATCCTGAAGTGCAGTGAGTACATCTTTTACCAAAAAGAAACGCTCATCTTTTTTATATTCCGGATCATCAATAACCGCAATTGCACTACCACTGTTTAGTGCCTGTTCCGCGAATTTATTGCCATCAAAATTAGCACCTTTTAATGCAAAAAAGATCGAGTTGGCTTGTATGTCCCTTGTGTCTGTGCAGACTAATGGATGTTTCAGAAAGTGCTGGTAAAGTTGTTCGATCATAGCTATGTTATTTCAATTCAGTGGGGATTAAACACACAGGGATAGGATTCATTTTGTGTTGATTGGCCCTATTCATGCGTGTATAGATGTCTAATACCGTTTTTTGACGTTCATTTAGTGCTGTGAAATCTTTTGGTGCTGCAATGAAATTCATGGCCCATTCCAGCTCATCGTATGTCGCTCCAATTTGATCTTCGTCACTTCTTCCATCAGCAAACAAGCCATCAGTAGGTTTGGCTGTTTGAATAGAAGTAACAACACCCATTTCTTTAGCAAGTGCAAAAACCTCTGATTTCATAAGGTCGGCTATCGGACTTAGATCAACACCTCCATCGCCATACTTCGTGAAAAATCCTATTCCGAAATCCTCCACTTTGTTGCCCGTGCCGGCAACCAGCATTTTATGATGGCAGGCAAAAGCATACAAGGTGGTCATACGCAAACGGGAGCGTGTATTGGCCATTGTCAGCCAGTCTTGAATGTTTTCAGGTAAAGCTTTACTGATCGATTGAAATGTGCTTGTTAGTTCCACTTCTGCAGATTCAACATTGCTAAAATTCTTTTTAAGCCATTCAATATGTTCCTGACCTCTATCGTATTCAGCTTTGTGTTGATGAATAGGCATATTCAGGCAGATCACTTTTTTGCCTGTTTTAGCACATAAAGTAGAGGTAACTGCCGAGTCGATCCCTCCGGATATTCCCACTACAAAACCATTCGTTTTGCTTTGGTCAGAATAGTGGGCGAGCCAGTTTACAATATGTTGAACAACTTCCTGGTGTTTCATTTTTGTTTTTAGTTGATCAAAAATAAAAATCCCGCTCTCATAAAAATGAAGGCGGGATTAATTTTACTAACTATGATTTGTTAGAATAATACTCCTACGGTTAAAACTACCGCATTGGATTTGATCGTTTGAGGTAATTGACTTAAGTCGCTACCTGTTCCGGTTGCATTATTCGTATTTCTTCTTAAATAATCTGAATCAGACTTCACAACGTTTGTAAATCCTAAATTATAATTTACACCGATCAACAATGAAGTGGAGCCTGAAAAATTCATTTCCACGCCACCGCCAAATGCTAATGAAGCAGTGTAAACAGCTGCATCTTTAGAGATGTTGATCTTTGTTTTGCTTTCAGTTGCACCAAAATTGCTACCACTCATAGCAGTAAGCTTATCGTCCGCTTTTACGCTCCATCTGAACGAGTTATTGATCCCAAACTGGCCAAAATAAGTCATCATTCCAATTTCTTTTGTTTTTAATTTTAAAAGTAAAGGAATAGTAATATATGTCGCTTTATAGGTTCTTTCATTCAATTGATAAAGTGTATATTTTTGGTTGAAAGAGTACAGATTTGCAGAATCTGTTGGAGGGGTTAATCCGTAAGGCTCTATCACATCATCCGAATTGTTGTAAAAATAACTCACCGTATTAGCATTGGGAGCAGTTAAGCCGCCATTATTGTATTTGATCTTTCCGCCATCCATATCAATTTGTAATCCGGTTTGGATAGAGGCTACTTTGGCTAAACGGAATTCAAGGATCAATCCGCCACCAAATTTAGGGACAGTTCCGTTTTTGGATAGAATCTTCCCATCTGGTTTGTACCAGTTAAGTGATGGTGTTACTTTTAAACCGAAACGGAAGTTTTTGATTTCGTTCTCATCTCCGCCAGCAGAAACACTGCTTGTTAAAAGTACCAATGAAGCTAAGGCTAACAACTTCTTCATATTTTTCATAATTTTGAGGTTTCTAAATATTTATGGGCTTGTTATAATTGCAAGTACAATATTAAGTATAATTTTTTATATGAAACAAGTGGTAAAATATATTCTCCTTCTGCCCTTATTTTTTTTAATGGCCTGTGGTGGAGACCCTTTAAATGTTGATATATCTTCGGTAAACATTCCTCCGGTGACTATTAGTCGATTGGAACAGGATATCTTTGCTGCAGATACCAATGATATTGGTGGATTTACAAAGAAAATGGAGGGGAAATACAGTCGTTTTTATTCGACTTTTATCTCTACGATCATTAATAACGGAGGGATAGCGGATTCATCCTATACTTTTCGCTTAAAGCAATTTATTTCAGATAAAGATATGAAGGATGTTTATTCTAATTGTATCGCATCTTACCCCGATCTGAAAGAAGTGGAAGGTTCGTTAGAAGGTGTTTTTAAGCACTATAAATATTATTTTCCGGGAAGAAGTCTTCCTAAAGTTGTCAGCATGATGTCGGGTTTCAATCAATCCACTGTATACGCTGATTCAACCTTGGCCTTGGGTTTGGAAATGTACTTGGGTCATGATAATAAATTTTATCAGATGTTAGGAATGCCCCGTTATCGTTCTCTGTTCATGAATAAAGAAAACCTTGTTCCTGATGCTACACGTATTTGGATGATGAATGAATTTCCGTATAACATGGATAAAAATGATTTTTTGAGTGAGATCGTATATATGGGTAAGATCATGTATCTGACCGATGCTTTATTGCCGCAGGTAAACGACACCGTGAAAATGCAGTACACGCAAAAGCAATTGGACTACTGTACTCAAAACGAATTTAATATTTGGAGCTATTTTGCTGCTCAAAAGCTGCTTTATACTACCGATCATGCGGAGATCATGAAATACACTGCTGATGGACCTTTTACTGCAGCTTTCAGCAAGGAGTCGGCACCAAGGATCGGATATTGGATCGGCTGGCAGATCGTTCGACAGTATATGAATAATCATCCGGAGGTGACAATTCCGCAATTAATGGAAGAAAAGGATGCGCAGATGCTTCTAACAAAATCGAAATATAAACCCAAAAAATAGAGAGAATATATGAAAAAGTCGGATATAAATTTTACAGTAACCTTGGATGAGAATAATTTGCCTGAAAAAATCGATTGGAGCGCATCGGATGGGGCAGAGAAAAGCACAAGTAAGTCGGTGATGATCGCATTATGGGACGCGAAAGAGAATAATACCTTACGAATTGATCTTTGGACAAAAGATATGATGGTGGACGAAATGAAACAGTTTTACCACCAATGTTTACTTTCCATGGCAGATACATTCGAAAGAGCTACCGGTGAAACAGAAGCCGCGAAAGAGATGAGAGGTTTTGCCCAGCATTTTGGCGAAAAAATGGAATTGATCGCAAAAAAGCAACCATAAAGCTATATTTTGCATCTTATAGATAAGGTTTGCTTTTTATTTGAAAGTGACTTATATTTGTTAAGCAATAAACTAAACTACTGCACAATGAAAAATAACCCCTTGACTCCGTTCAAATTTTTTGCAGTTGCCATTCTTTTAGGTTCGAGTTATTCTGCCTTGAATGCTCAGACAATTTTCTTTAATAATGGTGCTTCTGTTTTCGCATCTGCAGGTTCCATCATCCATGTGAATGGTGGATTGCAAAATGATGGGGCTACAGCCGTTTTTGATAATAATGGAACGGTTACTGTTGCCAATAGTGGTACACCCGGAACAGTATTTCTTACTAATGGTTCTACCATGCAGGGGAACGGACAGTATTTTGTAGAGCAGGATTGGAGTAACAGTGCTACATTTAATGCGGGAACAAGTACAGTAACCTTAAATGGCGATCTTCAACAGTTCATTACTAGTACAAATGCTACCGTTACAACTTTCAATAATTTGGTTTTAACGGGAACAGGTGCCGGAAACGATCGTAAAAAGACACTCCAAGGTGTTAATGCAAATGTGGGCACAAATGGCGTTTTGACAATTAATGATAGAGAATTAGAAACCTTAACCAATACATTTTTTGTTTTGAATCCGGCTACAACAGCTGTTACGAATAGTACTACCGTTGGATCGGAAGGGTTTGTTAGCAGTAGTGTGGGAGGAAGTCTTTCAAGAGCAACGAATACTGCTTCTATGTATAGATTTCCAACAGGATCAAGCGTTGGAACCACACGTTATCGTCCGGTACAATTGACGCCTGCTACGGCTGCAGCTAATGTTTTCAATGTTCGTTTAGGAAATAATAATGCTACTGTTGATGGTTTTAGTACAGCAGCATTAGATACATCTATGTGTTCTGTTCTGTCTTTATTTTATCATCAGATAAATAGAGCAGCCGGAGTAGACAATGCAAGTATAGACGTGTTTTATGATCAGGCGGCTGATAATGGATTATGGGATGCTTTGGCACAATTTAATACACCAACAGCAGCAATCTGGAATAATATGGGTACTGTTACCAACACTTCAGCTCTTCCATTTAACGATGTATTAAAAGTGAATTGGTCTGACTTTTCAAACTCACCATATATTTTGGCACGTGTAAAACCGGCTATGCCAGTTTTAGCATGTAATGATGTTTGTGCAAATTCAACTGGAAATAACTTTACAGCAACCGGAACCGGTTCAAGTTTTACATGGACAGCTCCTGCGGGTGCTACCATCAGCTCAGGGCAAGGAACCAATTCAGTTGATATTGATTGGGGAGCTTCTTCCGGTACTTTATCAGTTACAACAAACAGTGCAGCAGGTTGCGCCTCTAATCCGGCTTCTTGTTCAGTTACTGCTAATGTTACACCTGTTGCATCATTTGATACTACATCAGCAGGTTTTACCTATAATTTTACTGATTTAAGTACAGGAACAGTAACCGCATGGGCTTGGGATTTTGGTGATGGGAGCACTTCAGCTGCACAAAATCCAGCACATACCTATACCGGAAATGGTGTGCAAACAGTTTGTTTAGTTGTTTCTAATAATGGTTGTGCCGATTCAGTATGTAGAAATATAATCATTGATGCAACAGATTTTATTAATATACCTAACGTATTTACTCCGGATGGAGATGGAGTGAATGATCTTTTCTATATTGATAATTCAGGTCTAGCAGAATATCAGATCGACATTTATAATCGTTGGGGAGTAAAAGTATTCTCTTCACAAACACCTAGTGAGAAATGGGATGGAACTACAACGGCAGGTGTTCCTTTAAATGATGGAACGTATTTCTATATTTTGAAAGCTGTTTCTGTTACTACAAAAGATTATAGCACCAAAGGATATATCCAACTGATCCGAAAAAATTAAAAAGAAGTATATATAAAAAAACTCCGCTAACGATCTGTTAGCGGAGTTTTTTATATAGGAAATTGTAATCCGATAGATAGAATATTTTCGAAGGCCCAAAAGTGATGTCTGGCTTTCCCTTCGCCAATAACAAGAACATTCCTGTAATCAGCAAAAACTCCTTTTGCGGTATATTCCATAAATACATATTTAAATGCATCGTATCTAAATCCGGCTTCAACTCCGGCACAGTATCCTGCGATGTGAAAACGGTTATCAAGCGTTTCGCCAAATAACTGAACGCGTGTTTTTGGAATTACCATACCGGCTCCAACTTTTACAACTCCACTCAACCAATGTTTTTTATTCTTAGATACCAATAAATTCTGACGTTTCATAAAATTGAAAAGCAGGAAATTCGCTCCGTCAGAATGCTCAAAAGCGAGGAAGTTGTCAGGACTAATTAATGTATCCTGATCAATTGTCTGCCCGTGTATTGTTCCTGTCACTCTTAAGGTTTGCCAATTGCGCATGATGTATTTTGTGTGATCAAAATTGATCTCAACACCTAGATCTTTTTTGTCATTAAAATAATACCCTAACCGATATACATATTGAGGAATGGTAAGGTCAGTTCTTAAAATGTCTTTAAATCCAGGTCTGTCAAGAGCAGCTACATCATGAACCACAAAGTCATAGCTTTCCGGTTTCCCTGTAGTAGTATTTATTGCAGAGGTGTTATTGGTAAAATGGATATCACTTTTGGAATACCAATCTTTGTTATATCCCCAAGAAAAGTAAAAACTTCCCTTTCCTACTTTACTTTGTGTAGGACAATTACATATTTCTTTTTCCTGTTTTTCTTGTGAAAATAAGCCACTATAGCTGAATAATAATGCAAGTGGTAAAACGGTCTTTTTCATTTGTCTTAATATTTTTTATTGCTTACTCCAATCAGTATCAATACGGTCCAAGGCATAAAAAATGGTGCAAATAGAGATGGGGAGACATTTCCAATAAAATATAATAGGAGTGTTATGATGAGAGTAATGCCCATTCCTATTAATCCAACTTTTATTCTTCTGTTCATTTAATGGTTGAGATCTGATACATTCGAAGCGGGCACAAATATAAAATTCATTATCACTTTAAATCATGATTTTGAACAGTATTTAGATGATTGTTTATTCCATTCTGGCAGCTGTTCCCTTATTCTCATATTGATGAAACTTAATTCCGATCATCAACTCATGCGTTCCCGTACTGTATTTTTTAATAGCTGTTGTTGTGAAATCGTACGAGTAAGCAAAGGTTATGTTTTCCTGCATGGTGTAACCGATCATCGCTGAAACAGCGTCCAAATAACGAAATGCACCACCTATCCATAATTTATCTTTATAGATGGCTCTTACGCCAAGGTCGAATTGAAGTGGTGCCGGTTTCACGTATTTAATACAAGTAGAAGGCTCAATTTTGAAATCATCATTTAAATTAAACTTATAACCTGCTGTGGCATAAAAGTGTGTTGCTAATTTACTCAAGGAAGAGGTGCTACTGTCGAAAAATTTAATTCGATTTTGTGTGATCTGTGGAACACTAACACCCACATACCATTTTTTGTCAGTAGAATAAGCATATACACCTGCTCCAAAATCAGGAATAATGACTGATTGTAAATTGTTTGTTAAGACAGCATCAGAAGGATCACGTAATGTAATCTTCGAACCATCCACTACAAATTGTAATATCCCTCCGGAAATTCCCATCGATAAACGGATCTTATCATTCATTTTCAAATGGTACGCATAGGATAAGTATAATCCTGTCCTTCTGGTTGGCCCAACTATGTCAGTGAATAACAAACCTCCCAGTCCCATTTTTAATGATTTTGTTGGACCATTGACACTTAGTATATAGGTTCGCGGGGCATCGGTAATGCCGATCCACTGATATCGATTGTTCGATTTCCCTTCAAAATAGGGATTGCTTCCACCTATTGCAGGATTCATCGGATAGTCATTCAGCATGTAATTGCTGTAATGTGGTAACTGCTGAGCTACTGCATTTGCAATGCTGAAAAACAGGGTTAACAAAGGGATTATTCTTTTCATTTCAGATATTTTTAATTTCTTTTCGTTCCTTAATTTTTATCGCATAATGGTGATCGGGCCGGTGTATGCATCCGGGAATAAAGGATCTCCTAAGTCGATTACGTAATAATAGGTTCCAACAGGAAGTGCTTGTCCTTTGTATGTACCATCCCAATTTTCTTTGTATCCCGGTGATTGGAATAATAATTCTCCCCATCTGTTATAAACTTCAACATTACAGTTAGGGAATAATTCAATTCCGTCAATGATCCAGGTGTCATTTGCACCATCACCATTTGGAGAGATACCATCAGGGAAAATAATGGTAGGACGAACTGTTATTGTCACAGAATCGCTGGCGCTACATCCTTGCACACTTGTTACAACTACTGTATAGGTTGTTGTTGTAGGAGGCGTAGCTGTAGGATTTGCAATAGAACTGCTGTTTAGTGTAGTTGTTGGAGTCCAGACAATTGTTGCACCTGTAGCATTGGTAGTGGGACTTCCACCAATGCCTATGCTAGTTCCAACAACAATTGTTGCATCCGCTCCGGCATTGACCGATGGTAATGGATTGGATGTTAGGTTGATTGTATCGTTAATAGAACATCCTACACCGTTATCAACAACAACATAGTAACTTGAATTTCCTGAGCTAGGTGTGATCGTTACACTTGATGTATTTCCAACACTCGTATTACCAGGCAATTCAAACCATTGGAAGTTGACACCGTTGGTGCTGGTAGCATTTAATGTAATGGACCCTGATTCACAGAATGTCGTATCATTTCCTGCATTTGCTAATACTGTTTGATTTGGAAGTAGCACGATGGTATCTGCAATACTACATCCATTTTGATCGGTTACAGTAATCGTATATGTTCCATTTAGTATAGCTGTTAAATCTTCGGTAGTAGCATTAGAAGCACCGCTCCATTGATAGTTGTAAGGAGTTGTTCCACCGCCAACTGTAACATCTATTGCACCGTCAGCTATTGTGTTACAGCTTGGGTTGGTAGATGTGCTAGCGATTGTTAACGAAGTTGGATTCGTTAAAGTGATCGTTTGAGTAGCTGTACAACCATTTGCATCTGTAATTGTAACCGTATATGATCCGGCAGCTAAGCTGTCTTCAGTTGCTGTATTACCTCCCGATGACCAAGCAAATGTGTATGGTAAGGTTCCTCCATTAGGAATAGTTGTGATCACTCCATTGTTATTTCCATTACACAATGGATTTACAGATGATGCTAAACTAAATTCAATAGAATCAGGTTCTGTAATAGTTACATTTGAAATACTAACACATCCAGCATTGTCGGTTACCTGAACAAAATAAATTCCTTCACATAGTGCAGTAGCAGTTGCTGTTGTTTGTGCTGCAGGGTCATTCCATAAGAAAACGTAAGAACTTGTACCTCCTGTAGCTGTTACTGTAGCAGTACCATTACAATTTCCATTACAACTGATGTTCGTTGCTGTTGTTGTTAATGTTGGACCATTTTGGCTGTTTAGTGGAACTGTCACATTTACGCTACAACCTGTTGCATCAGTTATTGTAACCGAATAAACTCCCGCACAAAGATTGTTTAATGTCAATGCTGTTGAGCCTGTATTCCAAAGAACAGTATATGGTGCCGTTCCACCGCTTGGAGCTATTGAAATGGATCCATCACAAACACCACAAGTTGCTGCTGTTAAAGTTGGATTAGCAGTAATAGCAGAAGGTTCTGTGATCGTAATCGTATCAATGATCGAGCATCCATTAGCATCGGTTACTTGAATAAAGTAATCGCCTGCACATAAATTGTTTGCAGTTGCTGTAGTTTGCCCTGTTTGAACCCAAAGGAATGTATAAGGTGCTGTTCCTCCAACTGGTGTGATGGCCGTTACAACACCATCGCAAGCACCATTACAGGTTACATTTGTGGACGTTACATTTAAACTTGTTGGCCCCGTTGGATTGCTTACTGGTATAGAGAAATTAGTTGTACAACCACTTGCATCAGTTATATCCACCGTATATAATCCTGCACATAGGTTTGTTGCTGTCGCAGTTGTTTGTCCGTTACTCCATACAAATGTGTAAGGAGCAGTGCCACCGGTTGGTGCTAAAGCTGCTTGTCCGTTACATTGTCCACAAGTTGCATCTGTTATGATAGCATTAGCTGAAACAGCAGGTGTGGCAGTAATAGTATCAGATAATGTTATTGTACAACCTAAATTATCAGTAATTGTCACATCATAGATTCCTGCGCATAATGCAGATGCTGTATCATTTGTTTGTCCCAATGGATCATTCCATTGAATGTTAAATGGAGCAGTTCCTGAAGTGATGTTTAAAGCAGCAACCCCATCGCAGGCACTTGAACAAAGAATATTAGTTGTGCTTGTTGTTGCTGTGAGAGGAGTTGTTTGCCCAATTACGTAGGTGAATGTTTGTACACAAAGGTTCGCATCCGTTATTGTTAAGGTATATGTTCCAGGGCAAAGGTTGGCAACAGATGCTGTTCCTTGACCGGTTGGATTACCAGGAGCCCAGCTAAATGTGTATCCTGCTGTACCACCAGTAGGAGATACGGTGATCGTTCCTGTGCAGACTGTACTACAAACTGCACTAGTGATAGTTGCATTGTCAATAATAGGAGCAGGTTCATTGATCGTAACCGGACTAAAATGAATACACGAATTGGCATCAGTTACTTGAACAAAATAGTTGCCTGCACACAAATTAATTGCAGCAGAATCAGCTGTTGCCGGTGGTCCGTCATTCCATAAATAAGTAAAAGGTGAAACACCACCTATTGGTATTATGGATCCTGTACCATCACAGAATGTATTACATGTAGCATCTGTAGTGGTAACAGTTTCTCCTGTTGGTCCACTTGAGTTACTAAGAGGTACAACAAAAGTTGAGTCACAACCATTGGCATCTGTAACGGTGATGTTGTACAACGCTGCGCACAAAGAAGATCCATTTGCTGTTCCATTTCCAACAGCAGGAACAGGATTCCATGTATATGTATACGGACTTGATCCTGTTGTAGGAGTTACTAAAATACTTCCATCGCATACACCACAAGCAGCAGGAGTACTACCTATAATAGCATCAATCGCTGCAGCATTATTTAAGACAACTGATTGTGTGTCCACACAACTGTTTGCGTCAGTAGTAACAACTGTATAAGTTCCAGGGCATAAATTGGTAACTGTTTGTGTATTCACATTCATCGGTAACCAAAGGAATGTATATGCACTTGTCCCACCAACAGGGTTTGCTGTAACACTTCCGTTGCAGCCATTTGCACAAGAAGGAGAAGTAGAAGATGTATTAGATGAAAGTAACACAGGATCAGTTAAAGTAACATTTCCCGTTGTATTACAACCCTGAGCATCTGTAACAGTTACAGTATAATCTCCGGCACATAGCCCTGTTGCTGTTTGTGTTATTTGTCCTCCCGGCATCCACAAGAATGTATATGGTGCTGTACCGCCTGAAGGATTTGCCGTAGCAGATCCATTACAACTACCGTTACAACTTGGATCTGTACCAATTACGTTTGCAACAATTGGTGCAGGTTCAGTAATTGTTACTGAACCCGGTGAGTTGGTACATCCATTACCATCTGTAACTATAACATTATAAACTCCTGCACATAAACTAGAAGCGGTATCATTGGTTGATCCTCCTGGGGCCCAAGAGAAGCTATAAGGAAGTGTTCCACCTGAAGGTATTACAACAGCCTCCCCGTCACATACTGCATTACAAGAAACATTTGTTTGAGTTGTTGAAGATGTTAGTGGAGTAGGTTCTGTAATATTAACAGTATCGGCAGCAGTACATCCTAAATTATCAGTAACCGTTAAAATGTATTGACCAGGACATAGATTTACGACATTCGGAAGAACGAACGCGGCTCCATGCGACCAACTGTAGTTATAACCAGGTGTTCCACCAGCAGCAATTGCCGTTGCTGTACCATCGCAGGCACTATTACATAGAACATCCGTAGATGACAAAGCAACTGTCAATACAGGTGGGGAAGTTATAGTGAACGTAACAGTGGTATCGCAACCGTTGGCATCAGTTACAGTAGCGGTATACGTTCCTGCACACAGTCCGGTAATGGATGAGGTAGTTTGTCCTCCCGGAAGCCAAGCAAATGTGAATGCTCCTGTTCCACCTGTTGGAGCAAGTGAAATGCTTCCATCGCAAACTCCGCCACAACTTTCATTTACCACGGTTTCATTTACAGATATCAAAGAAGGGTTAAATACTGTAGCAGTATCGAATGTGATACAGCCTACTGCGTCCGTCACTTGAACTGTGTAAGTGATCGTTCCGCATAATGAAGAGATCGCAGCCGTACCATCACCGCTTGGAGCTCCCGGTGTCCAGTCGAATATATATCCTCCTGCACCACCTGATGGCACAACGGTTACAGTACCATCACATGAATTGTTACATGAAACATTGGTATGGTTGATTAATGTAGTAGGGCCTGCTGTATTACTTAGAATGTAGTTAAAATTAAATACACATCCTCCACCATCTGTAATAGAAAGCGTATATGCTCCAGGAAGTAAGTTTGTTATAGTAGCTGTACCATCGCCTGTTGGATTGCCAGGTCCCCAGTTAAATGAATACGGCAGGGTACCTCCTGTTGGAGCAACTGTAATTGATCCGTCTGCAAATGTACAATTTGCTCCTGTTACTGTTACATTGTCTAATACCGGAGAAGGTTCCGTTATAACAATTGTTGCAGTTGATGTACAAGAGTTGCCATCACTTACCTGTACGGTATAAGAGCCTGCACAAAGTCCTGTTACATTCTGAGTGGTTTGTCCACCTGGCGACCAAAGATAAGTGTATGCTCCAGTTCCGCCTGCAGGTGTTACACCTGCAGTTCCATCGCAAGCGCCTCCGCAACTGGCATTGGTGTTATTGGTGGTAATCGTCAGCGCTGTTGGATTGGTGAACGTAACCGAATCCGTATTAAAGCAGCCATTAGCATCGGATACGGTAACAGAATATGTTCCTGCACATAATGCTGTTGCCGTTTGTGTAATGGAAACAACTCCAACATTATCAACCCATAAAAAGCTGTATGGAATGGCACCACCAGAAGCATTTGCTGTTGCAATACCATCGCAAACACCTGCACAGCTTAATGTGGTATTGGATGTTGTGATGTTAATTATGATGGTTTGTTGGATGGTAACACTGTTACTTGCTGTACAATTGTTTGCATCTGTAACAGTTACAGTATATGTAATGTTAGGACATAGTCCTGTAGCGGTTTGTGTTATTTGCCCCGTAGGCATCCACAAGAATGTATATGGTCCTGTTCCTCCTGCCGGAGTGACTGTAGCTGTACCATTGCAAATATTGCAACTGGATGTGCTTCCCGTGATAGGAGCACTTAAAGGTGTGGGTTGTGTTATGGTTACCGTTTGTGTGGTACTGCAAGTATTTGCATCTGTTACTTGCAGAGTATAGCTACCGGCACAAAGATTAGTAATAGTCGGAGTTCCGTCTCCGCTTGGATTTCCTGGGCTCCAGTTGAGTGTGTAAGGAGCTGTTCCGCCTGTTACTGCAGAGGTTGCTGATCCATTACATAAGCCGGAACAGGTTATGTTATTTGCTACCGAAGCATTTGGTACTATTTGAGCCGGTTCATTTACAGTAACGGTTGCAGTCTGAGTACAGTTGTTTGCATCACGGATCGTGACGGTATAAGTACCATCACATAGGTTAGTAATGGTTGATGTTGTTTGACCACCCGGTGCCCATGAAAATGTATAAGGTGGTGTTCCCCCGCCACCTATGGCAGACGCAGATCCATCGCAAACTCCAAAACAACTCGCATCACTCGCATTGGCATTTAGTACTAATAAAGTAGGCTGACTGATGGTTGTATTTGCTGTAGCTGGACATCCATTTGCATCGGTAACAGTAACTGTATATGTTCCCGCACACAGTGCAGTTATCGTTGTTGTCCCATCTCCAGAAGGATTTCCAGGAGTCCAATCAATGGTGTATCCCGGTGTTCCTCCTGAAATCACGGCATTTGCAATAGCGTTACAATCTCCATTACAAGCTAAAGCTGTTCCGGTTGCAGTAACACTTAACCCATTTGGTTGTGTAATTGTAGTAGTACTTGTTCTTGTACAACCATTGGCATCTGTAACAGTTACAGTGTATGTGCCTGGGCATAATCCTGTAGCAGTTTGTCCTGTTTGTCCGCCTGGAACCCACAAATAACTATAGCCTGGTGTTCCTCCTGTTGGGTTAGCAGTAGCTGTTCCGTTGCAAGCACCATTACATGTGACATCAGTTTTTGTAATATTTGCTTGTATTTGAGTAGGCTGAGAGACAACGGTTGTTTGTGTGGACACACACCCATTTGCGTCTGTTACAGTCACAGAATATGTTCCTGCACAAAGTCCGGTAATATTAGGTGTGCCATCTCCCGTAGGATTTCCTGGTGTCCAGTTGTAAGAATATGGTGCTGTTCCACCTGTTGGTGCTGCAGTTGCAGTTCCATTACAAGCTCCAAAGCATAAAACACTTGTTGATGTTGGATTGGCTATTAGAACTGCAGGTTCTGTAATTGTGACAGATCCTGTGTCAGTACAGCCATTTAGGTCGGTTACGAGAACAGTATATGTTCCAGGACAAAGGTTCGTAATGTTAGCAGTCCCATCGCCCGTGGGGTTTCCTGGTGTCCAGTTAAAAGAATATCCCGGTGTTCCACCCGCAACAACTGCGGTTGCTGTTCCATCACAAGCCCCATTACATGAAATATTAGTGCCTGTTGCTGAAGCCAAGAGTATAGGCGGTTCTGTTATCGTCACAGAATCTGTTCTTGAACATCCATTTGCGTCTGTGATTTGTAAGGTGTAAGATCCCGCACAAAGATTTGAAATCGTATTGGTTGTAGAATTGGTAGAGGTTGATGAGCCATTTGACCAAACGTAAACATAGGGTGTAACACCCCCTGATACAGTAGCAGTAGCAGTTCCATCACAAACTCCACCACAGCTGGCATTAGTTTGCGACATGGCAAGTGTAAGTAATGGTGGTTGAGTGATTGTTGTGTCGTAAGTAGCAATACAACCATTAAAGTCGGTTACTGTAACAGTATAATTGCCCGGGCAAAGATTTGTTACAGCGCTGGTTCCGTCCCCTACAGGAGCTCCGGGAGTCCAATCATACGTATATGGAGCTGTACCTCCGCTAGCATTTACAGTTGCTGTTCCATCACAAGCACCATTACAAACTACCATGGTGGCAGTTCCCGGGGCAGTTAAAACGGTTGATTGACCTAATGTGATAACCGTGAAAGCAGAACAATTATTAACATCTGTAACAGTAACAGTGTAGGTTCCTGCAGGAACACTGGTAACAGTATCATTATTGCCTAAACCGCCTGTCCAGGAGTAGGTATATGGGAACGTTCCTCCTGTGGCATCTACTGCAATAGTTCCATTGGATTGTCCATTACAAAGCGGTTGTATTTGAAATAATTCATAGTCGAAAAGTAGGCCCGGCTCCAATACGTTTATATTACAGAAGCAGAATAATCCTGATGTTAGGTCTGTAACCCTTACGGTCATATTTGATGCTCCTAAACCTGTAATATTAGGCGTTCCGTCTCCTGCAGGTGTTCCTGGACTCCAATCATAAGAAAAGTTTCCTGAACCACCTGTTACGACAGCACTTGCCGTTCCATTGTTAAGACCGTTACAAGTAACATTCGTTGCAGAAAGTGTAATTGTAAATGTTCCGCATGGCTGGTTTGATGGGCTACAAGGAGCGGCCATTGCTGATACTGAGTTGTAACTCAAGTTGCCACTCTTGAAATTTGTTGAAGTGACATCTGTCTCAAAAATGATACGTGATGTCGCTGAAATAAAGGTAAGATTTGTTGCTTGAGAAAAGTCCCAAATGTTTTTCACAGTGATCTCAGACGAACCTAAATTCAGAGTTCTATTCTGATTTGAGTTCCCAGTAAAATAGCCACAGGTAATGTTTTTACTGTTAGTGTTTAGTGTCCCTTTTAATAATTTGATCGTTACTTCATTTTCTGTCTGGACATCATTTAGTAGCGTCCATGCACCACTTCCGTTAAATTCCCAATTCCCTTTTAATGTTACACCATTGGTATTAATCGTGTTGGATGCTAGGCTGGAAGCAAATACTGTTGTGCCTTTGAATCCGTTTAATAATAGTGGAGATAACTGGTAATTCCCATGAACAGTAAGCGCTTTGTTCTTGGCAGCAGAAAAGATCACCTGTTTGTCGATTCCCATCCAATCAATTGAGTGACAGGCAAAGTTTCCGTTCATCATTACTGTTTGTCCAGGAGAGCTAAACGAATGTTGATCGAAAATAACGTCATCACTGGCTGTTGGAACGGATGCTCCTCCCGGCCCACCACTGGTAACAGACCAGTGGCTTGTTTCCTGCCAATTACCTGTACCACCAACCCAATAGCGATTCTGAGCCGAAATTTGTCCGGCAACAAATGCTAATAATCCCAATAATAAAAGTGAAATCTTTTTCAAAATATATAGTTTTAATTTTTAATCGAAAAAATACGTGTTTCCTATACAAATATGCTATAAATAAACGAATTATAAAAGATGTTAGGAGCCATTTTTGCACAACGATTTGTTAGTACATATTAAGATGTTTCAAGGCAACAATAGGTTGCTTTTAATTATTAAGTTTTTCTGTAACTTTCCTGTGAATAAATTCGTCACAAGTGCATGAAAATAAACGTTTTGAGTCTTTTTGGGTTATGCATGCTTTTGTGCTACTCGGTTAAAGCACAATCTTTTTCAGGAAAGATCTTAAATGCTAATGATAAAAGTCCTATTCCTTTTGTGAATATTGGTGTTGTTGGAAAGGGTATAGGGACTGTGTCAGATACAGAGGGAAACTATAGGGTCATATTACACGATTCCTTGAAGGAAAATTATATTAAAGTTTCTGCTATCGGGTTTAAAAATATGGTTTACAAGGTGTCAGATTTTACTAAAAAACAGACCTTTGATGTGTTTTTAGAAGAAGATGTGGTGCTACTACAGCAGGTAGTTGTAATGCCTAAAGTCTTTAAAACGAAGGTTTTAGGGAATGAAAATAATTCCCGCAGCATTTCAGCCGGTTTTCTAAGTAATGATCTGGGCTCGGAGTTAGGAGTGATCATGCACATAAAAAAGTCACCTTCATTTTTGGAAAAAGCCAGTTTTAATGTGGCCTTTAACGATGCAGGAATTGTTAAGTTCAGAGTATATATCTACCACATGCAAAATGGAATAGTCGACTCAATCATTTTAAAAAAACCTATTATTGTTGAAATTGATAAACAAACAAGAGTATTGACTGTTGATCTTAAGCCTTATAATATAGTTGTTGAGGGCGATTTTTTAGTTTCATTGGAATGGATCGAAGTGCATGGTAGCGATAAGATCAATTTTTGTGCAGGTTTGATAAATGGAAACAGTATGTATAGAAAAACCAGCCAGGATACATGGAAAAAGGTTAGCCCTGTTGGAATTGGGTTTAACTGTACAGTACTTTATGAAAAATAATTTTGTGTTATGTAACTT